>NZ_JBFTSK010000069.1:0-31517 GCF_056399985.1 Chitinophaga sp. 01L420 | reverse complement strand
GTATAGATAAGTTTGGGAAGCAATTTCGTCCGCTTTGGGTAAGTACGTTTATGAGCATATTTGGGTGCTTGCGGGGCTGCCACCGCAATAATATCGGCGGCCATGTATTTTTTGTTGCCCGATGGGCCATCTTTGTACATTGCTCTTACCTGGAAAACTACTACCAGTGAGCCCTGTCCGGGTACATCCAGTGAAACATTTGTTTCCTGGAAAGTGGTATCCGTATCTATCATTAGCGTAACCGTTTCGCTACCCGCCACCTGGCGTGATCTAAAATCAATACGTGTTGCGATCACTTTTACTTCGAGGGCAGCAATACCTTTATACCCGTCGATGGTTTGTGCGGGAATATTTAATATTCCGTTACTCAAAAGCCGGGGAGCCACCGGAAAGAAACGATCTACTCCGGTATGCTGATTGAAGCGGAAGCCTGTCAGGGCCTCGTGATGATCGCCGGCAGCAATGAGCAGCTTGTTGAGCCGATTGATGTGGCCGCCATCACAATGGATATCCAGGTTACTGTAGAAAGCATGCCGGATAAAAGCGCCTTTCCTGCTGGCGATGCCAAAGCGCCGGGATGCGCGGCGGGTAGCAGCCGTTTGCTGCACGCTTTCGGGCATGCTGCGCAGGAAGTAGTTGCCGTTGCGCTTATACCCTATGAGAGGACCGATTTTTCCCGTAAAGGGAATGATAGACATTTGTTTTGCCATGGAAGATTATTTTGATTACTATAAATATAGCATAATTCGGGGAACGTGTTTGCCGGATAGATGGAAGATTAGCTAAAGGGAGTATAATGGGTATTATATAATATTCAAAGATAGTGTAGCAGGGATTTGAGAATGGCAAACGGGAGTGTATTGGCATTTAGCCAATATTGAAAAAAGATATTCTCCAGGAATTCAACTTGATTCGATAGTTGCCCTAATAAGATAGCATAAAATAATCGGAGAAATTTAAAGGGGAATCGACTAAAAAAGAAAAACCCGCGACTAGCGCGGGTTCCTAAAATTTCTTGCGGACAAGACGGGACTCGAACCCGCGACCTCCGCCGTGACAGGGCGGCATTCTAACCAACTGAACTACTTATCCTTAATACTGGCGGGCCTTTCAGCCGATCTGTATCCCCCGTTTGGGATTGCAAATGTAGTAACATTATTCTCAATCATCCAAATAAATTTTAATTTTTTTTAAAATTTATTTGCCAACGTCTTAATATCCCGGCAGCTAGTAACCGCAGCTGTAAAGGCGGTGGTGTTTCCATAACGATGCCTGTATACTTCTCTGTAAGGAGAATAATACACTTCATTATTGAAGTGATAGTGATGCATTGCTTTCACCACAAGCGGCCAGCATCACAGTTGCATCTTCTATACTATTTTCTTCCCCGGATCTGCCATTGCAGAACATCATTTATGCATAGCCGGTCCCGGAATATTAAGGAAAAATATTTCCTGCAAGTAAGGGCAGACAGCCCTTTTCAGCTGTTCCTATCTGCTATTTTGATCTTGTGGGATACCACATTTTAGGCGCTAAATTTTGATATATTTGAACTATTCTACATATTGCAGGGGCGTTTGAAAACTGACCCATAAAAAATCCTCCGTTCAATGAATAATACCGGATTTATCAGCCTGGGAATCATTATTGCAAATTTCTATTTTTCGTACAAAGGATTTAAAAACCGCGTATTTTTTGACAAGTATGCTTTTGTGGTAGAAAGGATAGTGTTGTTCAAAGAATACTGGCGCCTGATTACTTCCGGGTTTCTACATGTAAGCTGGAAGCATCTCCTTTTCAATATGATTTCGTTGGCGGGCTTTAGCTGGTTGCTGGAAGCAGACCTGGGCAGCCTGGGGTTCCTGATCATTTACTTTGGAAGTTTGATCGGTGGGGACTTGTTATCCTTATTCATTCATCGTAATAATGGCGACTATAGTTCTGTAGGGGCTTCCGGGGCTATTTGCGGGGTGATCTTTGCCTCTATCGCCTTGTATCCGGGGATGAGTGTAAGTTTTTTTGGGTTGTTTCCTATAGCTGGCTGGCTCTATGGCATATTGTATGTGCTGTATGCCATTTATGGTATTAAGTCGCGCAACGATAACATAGGCCATGATGCTCACTTAGGGGGCGCATTGATGGGTATGACGATTGCGCTTGTGCTGGAACCACAGGCAATGTGGGCTAACTTTGCTACCATTGTTGCCATTACCGTACCGGCAGTGTTTTTCATGTACATGATTATCACCAAACCACATGTGTTGCTGGTAGATAATTTCTTCTATAAACAGCATCACATATTCGCAGACATAGACGATAAGTACCGCTTTGATCGGGCCAGCCGGCAGCGGGAACTGGATGCCATCCTTGATAAGATCCATAAAAAAGGCATACATAGTCTGACGAAGGCAGAGAAAGAAAAATTAGAACGCTATTCTCAACAGATCAACTAGCGCGTAAAAAAAGCCACCGGCCTTTACCTCTTCCCGATCAAACAAATACCCGCATCGGTATCTGGAATAACCCTGGTTAAGGTAAAAGCCGGTGGCATGTTACATTAATTTCGGTATACCCTTACATAATCTACTTCCATAGATGCGTTGTTAAACGCCGGATCAATAGTGCCACCGAAATGACCGCCCATGGCGAAGTTCAGGATCACAAAAAAATCATGGTTGAAAGGCAGGTTACCGGAATTGGCAAAAGAATAAAACAACTGATCATCTACATAAAACCGGAGCAGCGTAGGGGACCAGTCTAGTGTATATTTATGGAAAGCAGTAGTTTCATTTTGTATCATCACATAGCCGCCATCTGCGTTGCCGCCTGCGTGGTTAGGATGATGCACCGTACCGTATATTTTATTAGGCTCGTTGCCTTTATGTTCCATAATATCTATTTCGCCACAAGCCGGCCAGCCTGCAGTGGCAATGTTACTGCCCAGCATCCAGATGGCTGGCCAGGTACCGCCGCCCACCGGTAGTTTGGCGCTCACATCTATCTTACCGTATTTGAAAGCAAATTTGTCTTTTGTCAGCATACGGGCAGATGTATAGGCGCTGCCGGAATAGTTCTCCTTAATGGCAGTGATTTTCAGGATGCCATTGGCCACACTTACGTTCTGTGAACGGTTGGTATAATACTGTGATTCCGCATTGCCCCAGCCGTTGTCGCCGATCCCGATGTCGTATCCCCATTTGGTAGGATCGGGTGCGCCATCAGTATTGAATTCATCCGACCAGATCAGTGCAGGCGAAATGGTAACCGTAATGTTGGTCGATTGACTAACTGTGAGTCCGGTGGCACTTTTAGCGGTTACTTTCACGGTGTAGCTTTGTTGTCCACTGCCGGTATAAGTATAATTAATGATGCCATTGGCTACGGTTTTATACACCCCATTTCCCAAATCATAATCATAGCTGACTGCATTTTCTGCGCTGGCAGTAAAGGCTACGGATCCACTGTTGTCCGCATTGACCACCGCATTCAGCACCAGGTTGGTGGGAGCTGTTTGTGCCGGCTGGCCTTTCTCATTTTTTCCGCAACTGGCAGTACTGATCAGTAATGCCAGCATCATTCCTGTGATATATTTCATACGCTATTGAATTGCTACGATTTTTACATACCACGCACCTGGATCCTGCAGGCAACGTAGACTCATCTGTGTATCTGTTCTTTCCAGCACCTGGTATTTATGTACGCCTTTGTACATACCCAGATGACCTTTATTGGAAAAGGTGATGTATTCTGTTTTGGTGACTTTGTCACCGTCATAGCCAAAGGTTTCCGTATAGGCGCCGGCGGTAGGTCCTGTTAAGGTATAGTCACCAGCCCCGGTGAGAGATGGATCAAAGTCTTTCAGGTACTCTTTGGAACCAAAAAGATCATTATTGGTTTCATGGGTGAATACGTTACCGGTAGCGGTAAAAGTATATACGTCATCATAAATACCGAGACCAGCTTTTTCATTAGGACCGGCAGCCCACCAGGCAGGCCAGAGAGTATTAGCATCAGAAACGCCGAAGTGCCCCGGGTTATCTTTATCTACTCTCCATTTTTTAGTGCCGTTGTTGGTCAGCATGGTCACAAAAGAGGGATCGGGTTCATACTCCCGGTACACGGAAATTTCCTGGGAGTAAGTACTGGAGCTGCCCGCTTTTCCGAAAGCCGTTATCGTTACCGTTAATTTTTTAATACCGGTATGTGAGTATTGATAGGAGAATTGGTTGACGGTAGATGTCACCGGCTTTTTTCCATCTCCAAAATCAACCCGGTAATTGATGGCCCCCGCAGCCGTAATGCTTACTGCGATATTGCCTTTGCCGTTACCATTGGGATGGGTGGCATCCTGTCCRGCAATAGCAATGGTTACATTGGGTTTGGCGGGTGGCGTGGTGTCTCCGAGTGAATATTCATCTTTTTTACAGCCGCTCATTACAACCAGGGCAGCTAATAAAAGCCGGGTGAATAGTTTTACATGTATTGTCATAATCGTGGTGTTCAGCGTTAGTGAATAAAGTATTAATACCCTGGGTTTTGTGGTAATTTAGAAACCTCTACCTCTGTTTGCGGTATAGGAAATAATTCATTTTTACCACTTTTAAAACCCACAATCACGGTAGCCGCTTTTCCTGTTCTTACCAGGTCGAAAAAGCGGTCACCTTCCATCGCCAGTTCAAGTCTGCGTTCCTTCCAGATAGCATCTGTGAGCTGTGCGCCGGTCAGGGTAATATCATGCAGATTATCATTGAAAGCACGACGACGAACTTTGTTCAGATAAGCTTGAGCTTTGGCATCATTGGGTGTGGTAGAACGGTTGTTGGCTTCTGCCGCCATCAGCAATACATCTGCGTAGCGGATGGTCCGGAAATTATTTAAGTAGTTAATTTCTATCTGACCGGAAGTTTCTCCTTTTCTGGGCAGGTATTTCTGGTTGTATAAACCGGTGTTTTTATATGGCGCCACATTGTAGGTGATACCGTATTCCGGGTGTGAAGTTTTATAGGCTTCTATATCCAGCACGGTCACCGCTTTGCGCTGGTCTCCCGCAGCATATGCATTCGCGAGATCTTGCGTAGGAAGATTGGTACTCCATCCCGGTGCATAAGGGCTGCCGCCGTTAATGCCGCGTATGCCACACTGCTGTACAGAATAGTTTCCCTGACCACGTGTAGCGGCGCCCCAGTTGTAGTAGGGCGATGTATTGGAGTATTGAATTTCGAAAATGGATTCCGGACCATTTTCACCTGACTGCAGAAAAATATCACCAAAATTAGTGACGAGCGTAAAAGGACCGGTAGCCACATTTTCCAACATCGCCGCCGCTTCATTAAACTTGTTTTCATAAAGAAATACCTTCCCCAGCAGGGCTTGCGCCGCATATTTGGTAATACGTCCCGCTTGCGGCTGCGTAGGAGGCAACGCCGCTATGGCATTGTTAAGATCAGTTTCTATTTGTTTATACACATCCGCCTTAGGTGATCTTTGCAATGTTCTGGAATCTACCAGTGTTAATCTCCGGTCAGCAAACAGTGGTACATCTCCAAAAAACTTTACCAGGGTAAAATAATAGTACGCCCGCAGGAAATAAGTTTCTCCATACAACGCATCTTTACCCGGGAAATTAATGGCAACACCACCAGGGTTTTTATCTTTAAACTGTGTCATGTAATTCACCCGGTTAATACCTTCATAAGCGGCAGACCAGATCTCCAGCAGATAACTATTATTGGTAGTAATCGTATAATCATCCATCTGTTGTAAACCCAGTACATCAGAGGCACTTTCTCCACCGCTTACTGAGTTGTCAGCCGCGATATCGCCAATTGGTACGGCCTGATTCAGCCATTGAATGGGCGAATAAGTACTCACCGCCATGGTTCTGTAATCGCTTTCGCTTTTCAAGTAATCCATATCGGTCATCTCAAAACTATCACTTGGTTTATAGTCTACCCATTTTTTGCAGGAAGTAACTGTTACGGTGAAAAGTAGTATGCTTGCTATTTTCAGTATGTTTTTCATTTGTCGTCTTTTTACGTTGAATACTACAGTTTGAAATCAATGCCTACCGACCATGTCCTGGCTTGTGGATAAGCGCCCCTGTCCACACCGGTATTCAGAATACCTCCTGCTATTTCAGGATCGAAGCCGGAATAACGGGTAAAGGTGTAGGCATTTTTTACCTGTGCATAAATATGTACCTGTTTAAAGCCGGCCCTGTTGAGCAGGTGATTGGGGAGGGTATATCCCAGCTGAATATTTTTCAGTTTTACATAAGAACCGTCTTCCACATACCTGTCTGATACCCGGGCGTTATTGTTATCATCTGTAAAAGAATAACGGGGGTGACGGGCATCATTGGTGGTACCGGGGCCCGTCCACCTGTCCAGTATATCCCGGAATTTATTTGTGTAGTTGGCGTTTCTTTCATACGCTCTGTAGATGTCATTTCCTACAGACGCATAGGCAAATACGGTGAAATCAAAGTTCTTGTAGTTAAGGCCCAGGTTCCATCCCAGCGTGAATGTTGGGAAAGGGTTACCGATATCTGTTTTATCCTTGTCGTTAATGACACCATCTCCGTTAATGTCCACAAACCGGATATCACCGGGTCTTGCACCGTTTTGTAAAGGTGCTTTGCTGATTTCTTCGGCAGATTGGAATAAACCGGCTGTTTTAAATCCGTAGTAATAACCAGGTGCTTTTCCTGTTTCAAAGGCGGTTACATTTTGTGACTGTCCGTTGAAGTAGTTGCCACCATACAATACAAAGCTATTGTCTGAGTTGGTGCCTGTTACTTCATTTTTGCTCGCGGTAAACGTCAGGTTGTTGCGGAGCGTAAACTGCTGTCCCAGTTTTTCTGTATAACCAATCGTCAGATCTACACCAGCGCTCCTGGTGGAACCAATATTTGCATCTGGTACTTTCGCTGTGCCGAGATAGGCAGAAACAATAGGTTTGAACAATAAACCTTTTACATCTTTCCGGAAATAATCTGCGTTAACCGTGAATTTATTTTGGAAGAAAACGATATCAAAGCCAATATTTGACTGTACTTGTTTTTCCCAGTTCAGTGCCGGGTTGGCGTAAGAACCAATGGTAGATCCGGGAACAAAAGTGCCACCAAAAGTATAACCGTTATTGTTACCATCATCATAATTGGGGCCGCCTACTACTACCTTAGGGAATGCAGGTCTCGTATTTTCGTTACCCAGTGTACCATAGCTTCCCCTGATTTTCAGGTAACTGATGAAGTTGGAATGGAAGAAATTTTCACTGGAGGCAATCCAGCCTAATGAACCGGAGAGGAAAGTGGCGAATTTATTATTAATACCAAAAGCGTAGGAACCATCTCTTCTCATGGTGAAAGAAGCGAGGTATTTATCCTGGTAATCGTAGTTGATCCGGCCAAAATAGGAGATGTTTTTCCTGAAGTCGGCATATTTGCTGGCCGTTTGTCCATTGGTATTGGCAGGAATATCCCCCTTTGCATTGTGTATCTGCTGTGGGATGCCATTGATGATCGTGTCACGGTAGTAAGGAATAGCGGTAGTGTTGATCCCGGTGGCCGCATTATAATCTGCAAACTCCCAGGAGTTGAAAGGTACGTCCTGCCTGGTTACCGTCATACCATTGCTGGTCCCTTTGGCAAAGGAAATTCCCAACACGGCATCGAAATGATGATCCGTTTTTATATTGAAGTGATAGTTCGCGAATGTTTCTGATGTAAAGCCGGCGGCACTGTTCTTAAATTCACTAACGCTGTTATGGGTATAACCGGCAATGAGTCCCATTTCATTGATGGTAGGTATCGCCGAGCCATCCGGCCGCATGGTGTTTTCCACATTGTTGGGACCATAGAATACCAGCGGGGTAAAGTTTTTGCCTGTTTGATCGTAGTTGGTATAACCGAAGCGACTGGTGACTTTCAGATTTTTCAGGATGTCGTATTGCACTTCTACTTTACCAAACAACTTGTTTCCATTGGAGGTATTGTAGGTGTTTTCAAGTTTGGTGAGTGGATTAAATATTTCCGATAGCAGCAGATCGCTGTAACCATACTTGCTGACGGCATTTCCCACTCCTGTATTATATACAGGTACGGTAGGGTCAAAGTTCAGGGCGCTGCCTATAATAGAATTAAAAGAGTTTTCTTGGATCCCTTTATTCCTGATATTGGTGAAACTGGTGTTAATAATTATTTTCAGTTTGGAGGTCACGTCTGCGCTGAGATTGGCGGTACCGGTGGCCCTGTTGAAATTGGATTTGCTGCCGCCGCCCACTATACCATCTTGTCCCAGGTAGGAACCGGACACAAAGTAGTTGATCCGGTCGCTGCCACCCCGGGCACTGGCGTTATAGCTCTGCAATGGTGCGCGATGATATATTTCCTTTTGCCAGTCGGTACCCGCTCCCAGTTTTGTAATATCCGGGAAGATGACGTTGCCGCCTGCAGCGGTGCTTCCTTCATTGATAATGCCGGCGTATTCGGTAGCATTTAGTACCCCGATGGTTTTCAATACTTCCTGTACGCCGTAATTGGCGCCTATGGTCAATTCCGGCCGCTGATCCTTTCTGCCGGTACGAGTGGTCACTACTATCACCCCATTGCCTCCTTTTACGCCATAGATAGCGGAAGTGGCTGCATCTTTCAATACATTCACGGATTCAATATCGGCTGGATTCAGGGCATTGAGGTCGTCTACCGTTTGAGGTACACCATCTATTACTACAATAGGATCTGTACCGCTAAAGGAAGGGATGCCCCTCACCAGTACGGTAGGCTTGGATCCTGGCGAGCCATTTTGTATCACGGTTACGCCGGAAGCTCTTCCCTGCAAGGCTTCTTCTGCTCTCACCGGCCGCAGGGCGGCAATGTCTGCTCCTTTTACAGTGGAAATAGCGCCGGATATATGTGTTATTTTCTGGGTACCATATCCTACTACCACTACTTCACCCAGTTCTTTATCTGATGGCAGCAGGCGTACAGTGATGAGATCACCTGAAACAGCGGCTGTTTGTGTGGCATAACCAATAGCGGTAATCGTCAGTTGCTTTTCTTCCGGGGTCACGGAAATTTTAAAGATACCGTTTCCATCGGCAGCAACGGCTGTCCTGGAAATTTTGGCGGCTACGGAAGCACCAGGTACCGGAGCGCCTGTTTCATCAGTGACTTTACCGGTAACCGTTTTGTTTTGTGCCCACGCAGGAGCAGTAAGCAATAACAGTACAGGAACAAAAATGCTTTGTAAGATTCGTTTCATACGTGAATTTTTTGTTGACAAATTTTCATACGGAGCCCTATACCAACATTGGTTGCTGGCAGGAACGTGAAATGCGATAAGTTTAATTTTAATCCTGGGTTGCTGTAACTGGCCAGTTTAACAGCCGTAGTAATATTTTAATCTTGAAAAAATGGTTGACTGATTTCAGTTGACTAAGTACTATTTTTATACTGTTTTGATTACGCTAAAATTACGCCTTCCACAAATGAGTACCTATTTTCTGACTACATCTATATTGCATCAGATTTAGGTAAATGATTGATTATTAATAAATTTAAACTACATCATTACTACATCAACTGACGTAATCCCTATTTTTTATGAAAAGTTTGTGGCTGTTTTTACTATTTGCTGTTGCTTCCCTGTCTGCCTCCGGACAAAACACCATCGGCCTGCCTCAGATTATCAATTACAGTAAAAGTGATTTCCAGGCAGGCACCCAAACCTGGGATATTAAGCAGGATAGCCGGGGGATGATGTACTTTGCTAACAACGAAGGTATGCTCACCTATGATGGCAGTCACTGGAAAGCATACCCGCTGCCTAACAGGACCATTGTTCGTGTACTCGCCATAGACAGTGCTGACCGTGTTTACGCCGGCGGACAGGGAGAAATCGGTTATTTCGCCCCGGGGCCCAATGGTAATCTGACCTATACTTCGCTGAGGGACAAGGTGCCTGCATCTGAAAATAAATTTGCAGACATCTGGAGAATAGAGATTTATAAGGAAGCCGTATTCTTTCAGTCTTCCGACCGGATTTTCGAGTACCGGAATAATGCCATAAAAGTATATCCCAACGAATGGCAATATCTTAAACAGGCAGGTAATAAACTCTATGCACAGGATAAGCGCAGCGGATTACTCGTATTTAAAAACCAGGAATGGATCCCGCTGAATATCGGGCAGCCATTTGATAACGTGCTGATCTCCGGTATTGTAGCAATAGGAACAGATAGTTTGCTGATCAACACACAGATGAATGGCATGCTGCTGCTCCGTCATGACTCCATTATAAAAAAGTATCCCCCTTTTCTCACCGGCAGCAATGTGAATTGCGCTGCCCGGATCAATGCCACAGAGCTGGTTGCCGGCACTTCTTCAGAGGGTTGCGTGGTGCTCAACTTCAACGGTCAGATCGTTCAAAAGATTTCCCGCACTGAAGGATTACAGAATAATGATGTGATCAGCGTGTTCCTGGATAAGAATAAAAATCTTTGGGCAGGATTAAATAATGGCATCAGTTTCATTGCTTACAATGCGGCCATTAAATATATAGCACCCAGCAAGAGCAATGAACTATCTGGCTACTCCACCCGCATTTTTAATAACGAATTATATATCGCTACTTCTGATGGCGCCTGGTATGTGCCTTTGCCTGTTGCCACTGGTGACCTCAGCTTCGCGAAAGGTGATTTTACCCGCGTAAAAAACAGTAAGGCGGAAGTGTGGCGGATGGATGAAGTGAATAATCAGATCCTGCTGGGGCAACATGTGGGCAGTGCGGTGCTGCAGGATCATAGCAGTGTGTCCTTGTCTGGTGCAGCAGGTACCTGGTTGTTTAAGCCTGTTACGGCAGTTTTCCCTGCTAATAATATATTGGTAGGTACTTATACCGGTATCAGGATGCTGGAGTACAATGGAAGCAGGTTTGATGATAAAGGAAAGCTGGCAGGAGTAGATGAATCCCTGCGGTTCCTGGAAATAGATAACGACAACAACATCTGGGCTTCACATCCCTATCGCGGTATTTATAAATTGAAGGTGTCCGCAGATGGTAAAAGTATTTCTTCACAGTTATTTACCGACAGTGCGGGCTTGCCTTCTGCACTGAGCAACTACGTATTTAAAATAAAGAACCGGGTAGTTTTTGCTACCGGCAAAGGGGTATATGAGTTTGATCCGGCTACCAACCGGTTTATTCCATCGGCATTTCTGGCGCCGGTGTTGGGCAATATGGAAATACGCTATATGAATGAAGATGCCGATGGCAACATCTGGATTTGCAGCGGAAAATCAATAGGCGTAATAAATTTCCATCAGCGTTCGGGCGACAAGCCTTTTACGATTACCTGGATACCGGAATTGAATGGCAAAATATTATTGGGCTTCGAAAATATCTATCCTTTTAATAAAGAGAATATTTTCATTGGATCGGAGAAAGGGACCATCCACCTGAACTTTGAAAAATACAGTACCAATAAGCAGGAGGTAAGCGTATTACTGGGGCAGGTAAAAGCTTTTGGCAAATCAGACAGCATCATTTTTGGAGGCTATTTCCACCAGCGAACCCCATCGGGTTATCTGCAGCAGGAACAGGAAATTGTTTCCCTGCCCAAGAGCTATAACTCTTTTCATTTCGAATACAGTTCCCCGGCATATGGCCTGCAAAATACCATTGAATATAGTTATCAGCTGGAAGGATATGATAACCGCTGGTCTGCCTGGTCGCAAAAATCAGAGAAAGACTATACCAACCTGCCGGATGGAAAATATATCTTCAAAATAAAGGCGCACGATAACCTTGGTCATGAATCAGAAATTGTGACCTACAGCTTTGTGGTGAAACCGGCCTGGTATAAAACCGTTTGGGCTTACCTGTTTTATGTGGTCCTTTTTGTGGCCCTGCTTTATTTGCTTAACCGCTGGCAGGACAGAACCCTGCGTATGCAGCAACGGCGGTTTGATGAAGAGCAACAACAACTCAAATACATTCATCAGCTGGAGCTGGAGAAAAATGAGAAGGAAATCATCAAACTACAAAATGAAAAGCTGGCCAACGAAATACATTTCAAAAATAATGCGCTGGCCGATGCATCCATGCACCTGGTAGAAAGAGGGGATGCACTGGCGAAATTGAAAGATATACTGGGAGGGATATATAAGAAGAACGGCAATAACCCGGAAATAAAAAACGCATTATTGCTATTGAATGATGTAGAGAAAAATAATGATAACTGGGATCAGTTTGCCGCTCATTTTGATGCGATCAATAATGATTTCTTAAAGAACCTGAAAGGTAAGTTCCCGGCTTTAACCAATACTGATCTGAAGTTATGCGCCTATCTGCAATTGAAACTATCCTCCAAGGAAATTGCCCAGTTAATGGCGATCTCCGTGCGCGGTGTGGAAATTAAACGGTATCGTTTAAGGAAGAAGTTAAACCTGCCTACAGAGCAGTCCATGACCGATTTTCTAAACGAGATATAAAACGTATGTCAGGTGCTATGAAATTTCATCATTCAGTTGGCGAATCATTTTTTCCTGTTCTTCGGGCGTCTTCAGGTGATTTAAGAAAGAACGAAACTTATTCAGTAAGGCTATTTCTTCTTCATTAAAGCGATCCAGGAGGTCAGATAAGGCATGCCAGGACACCTGCTCCATTACCTCATCGCCGGTAGGGATATAATGGGTAGTTTGATGCATGATGATACTCAGTCCTGTTAAGGTGGGATCATCTGTGGGTTCCGATTTTTCCATGGACGGTTCCGCCTCCCCGTATAAAGAGGAACGGAAACGAAAATCGATGGCGATGCCCAGCGGTAATGTAGTGTCATTCAACGTAGCATTCAATAATTGAATCAGTTGTAAACATTCTTCCCATGCAGCCGGATCAATAGGTACAGATTCATCCGCCCATTCATAGGGGAGCGCCCCATATTCACTGAAAATAAAAGTAACCGGTTTGTAGTAACCATCTTCCCGGATCTTTTGCTCACCTATCCTGTAGATGTTGAGCGTTGGATGATAGGTATAGATCACCGGTTGCCGTCCATGCCAGTGGGTATGAGGCGCAATGATCGCGAGACCATTCAAGGGCAGTTTATCCTGCGCCAGATGATATAACATATCCCGGAGTTCCGTGATCCCTGGAATATTTCCGCCATCCCTGGAAGGAACCCTCCCGTAAAAGTGGGTTATCCTGTCTAAAGCGTTCGATGCTTCCATTGTGATTTTGCCGGAAAACAATAGCTCCGTATAAGAGCCATCTTCAAATAGGGACTGCAGTTCACTTCCACGCAGCATTTTTGCTGTGGATGCTAAGGATGTCATAATAATCTGTTTGAAATGATCTGGAAATCGGTGAATTACTTGTTGATGGAATGACGGGTATGTCCATCACAATGCCATGCTTTGCACATCGCATTTGCAAAAAATTCTGCCTGGAGCCGGGCAATGATCTTTTTAGCAATGTCGGGTGGTAGTAGTTTGAAATCTGCCAGCGCTAGCTGGGAAATCTGGTAGTTAATCATAGTGATGGTTTGTGAGGTTAGATATTGAAATTAAAAATCTGCTTAGATCGTGGTCTGAATAAAAATAAGGATAAAATGGAGGATGCGGAACATAGATTTTTGATACATGTAATAGATGTTTAATGTTATGTTTCGATGCCGCCCAACATCATGTGGGCCAAAGAAATAAGCAGGGTATAACGTTGTCGTATATACGTAAAAATGGCGCCTGTTTTACCGTCTGCCTGAAAAAGGATTCATTTAGTATAGTCAGGGAAGCGAATTATTTTAGCAGTAGTACTAAAAGACCATTCATACGACTCCGTGCCAGGAAAGGATAAAGCTATTTCTCAGGTTAACTAACACATACACGAGATGATTTATATGCGCAAACCAGGCGTGGTGATGGGGCTGCTCCTGTTGCTGGCCTTTACTACTGTTAAGGCACAGCAGGTAGGAATGACCAAACGGGACTTTGCAGACCCTACCCGGCAGAACTGGGCAGGTACGGGGCCACGTATTATGCGGACGGTGATCTGGTATCCATCGGCAGGGGAAGGACAAACAGCCGTTATTGATAAACCCGGACAGTTCGCCGCGCCGGTAGCAGTGGTAAAAGATGGTGCCTTTACCACCTCTCCCAAAAAATATCCGCTGATCATGGTATCACATGGCGCCAATGGCAACACCATGCAAATGGCCTGGCTGGGATATTACCTGGCTGCACATGGTTATGTGGTGGCAGCAGTAGAACATAGCGGTACACCGGCAGAAGAAAGAAATTTCCAGTCGCCCACCATTTCCGAATCCTGTATATGGGAGCTGCCCCGGGATATCAGCGCAGTCCTCAGCCAGATAGAAACGGATCCCTTCCTGGGCAAAAACATCGATAGCAGCCGTATTGGCGTAGCCGGGTTTTCACTGGGTGGCGCAGTAGCCATCTGGACAGCCGGCGCGGTATTAAGTATACAGGGGCTTAGTAAGGATACCTTTATCCCGGAGGAGTTAAAGGCCAATATCAATAAAATGAAAGTCCTGCAAACCACAGATCCCATGATGAAAGCCTCAAAGGAGCACGCGGAGGATAATTTTAAAGATGACAGAATTAAAGCCGTTTTTGCACTGGCTCCGGCCATCGCCAGAGGGTTTCCGGCAGAAACGCTGGGTAAAATAACCGTACCGGTACGCATTGTGGTGGGCGACGCTGATCTCGTTACGCCCGCTGACGTCAACGCCGCCGTATATGCCAAAGACATTAAAGGTGCAAAACTGACGGTGCTGCCCGGGGAAGCGGGGCATTTCATCCGTAATAATGATGTGCTGGAGCAGGTGAAAATATTACAACAGGTCAGCCAGCTGGCTGAAACGTTTTTTGGACAGGTGCTGGTAAGCCATTGACGTATCCGCCCAAATTTTATTACTTTAGCAGGAATACCACCAACCGTATACATAATTATTCCAGTAGCCTGCTAACTATAATGCACGATAGTATCTATATTGACAAAGCATTGTTTCAACGCATCTCGGAGGGCGATGAAGAAGCGTTTGGTGTATTATTCAATACCTCCCTGCAAACGTTAGAGCCATTTATTCAGAGAATGGTAAAGTCGCCCGAAAACGCCAAAGAAGTGATACAGGCCACTTTTCTGCGGGTATGGCTTAGCCGAGATAAGCTCCCGGATATTGAACAGCCTAAAGCCTGGCTGTATAAGGTAGCTGCCAACGAATGTTATACTTATCTCCGGAAAGAAGCCACGGAATATCGTTTACGCGAAACCGTAATGGTAGCTGATAATGAAACGGACACCCCCACACGGCAACTGAGCCTCAAAGAACTGCATATATTGATTGAAGAAGCGGTACTGTTATTATCCCCGCAGCGGCGGCGTATTTTCCGCATGAGTCGTAACCAGGGGATGAAGATCCCTGAAATAGCCACTGAGCTGGATCTTTCTCCTCATTCTGTAAAAAATGCGCTGGTCTTTTCTTTAAAAGCTATCCGGGAACACCTGCGCCGTTACGGACATACCATCCCCCTCGTTTATTTAATATTTATCAGCAAGTAAAAAATTTTTTCCCTTAGATAGGTCCTTTATGTCCTCAGCTCATTCTTATGAATGGGTATACTGTTAAATGTACCCCTATCAGCATGCAGGAGCAAAGGGTAATGTATTTATTGCAACAGCGTCTTTCAGGTAATGAAACGGCCGCAGAACAGGAAGAACTGTACCAACTGTTGAAGGATGATGACAATATGGAACTGTTTATGGCAGCGCTGACAGACCTGATGTGGCAGGCGCCTGCCGACGGGGAAGCAGATCCTGCTGCCCGCACTACTTTGCTGAAAAGCATTACGGCAACAGACCTTACACTGCCTTTTGTAGAAACGCTTCACCGGGTACAACCCATCCGATGGTGGTGGGTAGCTGCTGCTGTTACCGGCATCATGCTGGTTGCCGCCGGCTATTGGCTATTGAAGCCGGTAGCCAGTGTAGCTCCTATACCTGTCGTAGCGCAGCGATATAAAAATGATATTCCCCCCGGAGGCAATAAAGCTATTCTTACGCTGGGAGATGGCTCCAAGATTACGCTGGATGAAGCCCAAAACGACACCCTGGGTAAACAGGGAAATACCAGTATCATCAAAACACAGAATGGACAAGTACTCTACAAGGCTGCCGGCGCCACCACTGCCATTACCTATAATACTTTAACAACGCCCCGCGGTGGTCAATACCAGCTTACCTTACCCGATGGCACGCAGGTATGGCTGAATGCAGCCAGCTCCCTGCATTTTCCGACTTCTTTTGCCGGCAACAGCAGGGAAGTAGAACTGACGGGAGAAGGATATTTTGACGTAGCACCATTGTCCGGAAAGCCATTCCGGGTGAAAGTAAACGGAACAGAAGTGGCCGTACTGGGTACACAGTTTAATATCATGGCGTATAGCAACGAACATGTGATGGCAGTCACCCTGCTGCAGGGCGCGGTAAACGTAAGCAGAAACGGTATCATGAAAAAATTGCAGCCGGGCCAGCAGGCGCGTATTCCGGCTAATAATAATATTACAGTCACAGAAGCAGATACACAAGCAGCAGTAGCCTGGAAAAACGGTTTCTTCATCTTCGACCGGGCAGATATCGCTACCGTCATGCGGCAGCTGGAACGATGGTATGATATAGAAGTGGTGTATGAAGGTACCCCACGTGAAATGCACTTTGGCGGCGGTATACAGCGCAGCCTGCCTTTGTCGCGCGTATTAAATATCTTAGAAAAAAACCAGGTATTATTTAAAATCGAGGGCCGGAAAATAACCGTTATACGATAGCGAGCGCACCATATTTTTTAACACACTAAACCAACTGACTTTTGAATTAAGGAATCATTGCTAAAAACCAAGGCCATTAAAAAAACCAGTGATGGGCAAACACCACTGGTTACAGGCAATAAATTATTCGTGTAAACTCATTTTTATCACCGAAATCAAATGTATGATTTTAACTGCTTTGTTCCAAAACAGAGAGGGGGACGCTTATGCGCCAAATCATCCCTGCATCAACACTTCAGAAACGCATCACCACCAATGCAGATCTTACATACCGGCATATACCGGTACAATGAAAAAAAACAATCAGCCAACCAAAATTTGGAGGATCATGAGGTTATCTGCTTTATTACTAATGGCTGGCGTACTGCAAATCAGCGCCAGGGGCATGGCACAAAGGGTGACCATGTCCGTCAGAAATACACCGCTGTCAACGGTGTTCACTAACATCAACCGGCAAACCGGGTACATCGTGTTTTATAACTATGATGCCCTGGAAAGCACCCGACCCGTCACCGTAGAAGTGAAAAATGCGACTATCCAGGAATTATTACATGTTTCCCTGATGGGGCAGGGTCTGGAGTATGCGATTGATGACAAAACCATCACCGTTACTAAAATCATCCCCCGTGTACCGGAACTACCTGCGTCGCCGCAACAGATTGTCATTACCGGCCGTATCACGGACGAAAACGGTATCCCGCTGGCCGGCGTTTCTGTGGTGGTGAAAGGCACCAGCAAAGGCACGCAAACCAATAACAACGGAGAGTACACGGTAGTAGTAAAAGATGAAAATGCCGTATTGTCTTTTACCTATATCGGTTTCGAAAAACAGGAACTGGTAGTAGGTAAAAATGGAGTCATCAGTTTACAACTGAAAGCCTCCAATAACAAATTAAGTGGCATCGATGTAGTCAATACCGGTTACCAGATGATTTCCAGGGAAAGAGCCACCGGCTCTTTTGCAGTCATCGATCCTTATCGGCTCCGCAGCAAATTAAAGCCGGACCTTAAATCAGCCCTGGAAGGACAAGCTACCGGGGTTGTACTCACCAAGGAAGGTAACCTGGAAATCCGGGGCGTATCTACCATGCTGGGCACTGCTGCCAGCGCACCACTCCTGGTGGTAGATGGCTATCCTACATCTGCCGGACTGGAATCACTCAACATCGATAACATCGAATCGATTACTGTACTGAAAGATGCGGTGGCTGCTTCTATTTATGGCGCCCGCTCTTCCAATGGTGTAATCGTAGTGACCACCCGTCAGGGCAGAAAAGGTGCCTTGCTGGTGGAATACAAAGGCTCTACGGGCATCACACTGAAGCCAGACCTGAAGTACCTGAACAGGGCATCTTCGGCCGACTTTGTGGATGCGGAAATAGAGCTCTACAACCAGGATCCTAATGGCAACCTGACCGACTATAACAACTACGGCTTTACCTCCAGGGTAAACTATCTCCTGATTGCAAAATCACAGGGATGGCTAAACGAAAAAGATGCGGATGCACAGCTGGAAGCCCTGAAGAAAAACGATGGACAGGGGCAAATACAGAAATATTATTTCAGGAATCAGTTCACCCAGCAACACAATATCTCTTTGTCTGGTGGCAGCGAAAAAAGTATGCTGAATGCAGCCGTGAAATATATTGCCAATCAGAACAACACGGTACGCAATTCAGATAACCGCCTGATCTTT
Organism: Chitinophaga sp. 01L420; assembly: GCF_056399985.1. Lineage (NCBI taxonomy): Bacteria > Pseudomonadati > Bacteroidota > Chitinophagia > Chitinophagales > Chitinophagaceae > Chitinophaga > Chitinophaga sp. 01L420. Next base: position 12,978 of record NZ_JBFTSK010000069.1, on the reverse strand, counting down.
GATATGAAGAACGACTGGCGCCCCGGCAAGCGTGTGATGATACGCCTGTTCTCTAACGTGAACTACGCCACGTCCACCGCACCGGCAAGAGGCTGGCAGGATATGCTCGCGTATACCAACACCTCCCTGCTGCAACCATATGACCTGATCGTAGATCCGGCCACCGGCGCGCCACAAACCATGGATTATAAAAATGGTAAAAAACGTGACCGCTATGCTGCTATTGCCGGCACCAAACCGCTTTACTATAATCCGATGGAAGACCTGGGACTTGAAACCGTTACCGKCAAAACGTTGCAGCTAAGACTCGGTGGTAGCGTTAACATAAAAATCCTGGACGGACTGAGCGCGGAAGCCGGCGGATCCTGGAGCCGCGGCGATTATCTGGGCAGAAGTCTGTACGATAAAAATGCTTACCGCGTAAGACTGTGGTACGATGATAATACCTCCATCGCCAACCCATCCAAACATTATATTCCGGATGGCGCCGTAGTAAATGAAAGCCGCAATTTTAACCAGAGCTATATGTTCCGTACGYAGCTGAACTATTACAAAGTTATCGCTTCCCGTCACCGCATTTCTGCTATCGCCGGAAATGAAATCAGCCGGAACACTGCCGACAATAATAACCTGCCTACCCGCTTTGGCTATAACGATCAGGCAGGTACGTTTTCTACCTTTAACTATGCCGATTATAATGCAGGTAACTATAATGCAGATAAATTGGGCACCAGCAGCCCCTCTGCCAGCATAGGCAGCTATGCTTATCAGGATAACCGCTTTGTTTCCTGGTATGCAAACGGCTCTTATGAATACGACAACCGCTTTATTCTCAGTGGTAGTATCCGCCTGGATCAAACCAATTTCTTTGGTACAGATCCCCGCTATCGTTACAAACCTTTATGGTCTGCCGGAGGTACCTATAAACTCGCGGAAGAAAAGTTCTTTCATGTACATGGGATAGACCGGCTCGATCTGCGTGCATCCTACGGTATCAACGGAAATATTTCACTGAACTCAGGACCTTTCCTGATTATTACACCGGGTAGTTATTCTAATTATACAGGAGATATTTCTTATGGTATTACTTCTCCCCCTAATAATTCCCTGCGCTGGGAAAAAACAAAAAGCACCAACTTTGGTGTAGACATTTCTTTGCTGAACAGACGCGTTAATGTAACGGCAGACTACTACCTGCGTAACAGCAGTGACCTGCTGGCAGCAGACGCGATTGATCCTACCCGCGGCTTTAGCTCTCTCACCAAAAACATCGGAGCAGTAAGAAACCAGGGGTATGAAATATCGGTAGATGCAGATGTGATCCGTAAAAAGAACCTGGTATGGAATACCTTCTTCAACTTCAGTTATAACAACAATAAGGTACTCACTTATAATGTTACTTACCAGTACGCTTCTTCTATCACCAACGGTGCTATCAAAAAAGCAGGCGACCCACTGGATGCCTTGTATAGCTATCGTTATGCAGGATTAGACAATAACGGGGTATCGCAGTTTTATACGGCTAAAGACGAAAAAAGCGGTGGCGGAAATGTGTCAGTAGGAGACCTGATATACAGMGGTACACTGCGTCCCAAGTATGCTATCAGCATGACCAACTCCTTCCGGGTGAAAAACTTTGACCTGTCCTTTATGTTCCTTGCCAAATTAGGAAATGTGTTAAGGAGAGATGCTTTCAGCGGATCTAATATCCTGAATAAACATGTATCTGAAAGATGGAAACAACCGGGCGATGAAGCCAAAACTATCTATCCTAAACTCAGTGACTGGAACATGGATATGTTTTATTTCCCTTACTCAGATATCCTGATAGAAAGCGCCAGTTACATGAAACTGCGGGATGTCACCTTAACTTATGATATCAACCCGCAGCTTTTGAAACACATCGGCTTCAGTAATGCAAGAATATACATGCAAACCCGGAACCTGTTTATGATTACGGCCAACAGCGATCATCGTGATCCGGAAACATCTGAGCTGAACCTCAGCGGCGGCACCGGTGCATTCACCGAACAGGGATTCAGCTCTCTGCCATTGCGCCCCGAGTTTTATGTCGGGTTATCATTCAGTCTTTAACATTTAATTATGGCGATCATGAAACAGTATATACTTATTCTATTAACCATCATTTCGGGGAGCCTGGCTTCCTGCAGCAAATTCCTGGATGTAAAGCCTAAAGGAAAACTCATCCCCACGGAAGTGGCGGACTTTGATCACCTGCTGGACAATGCAAACATTGCCCAATGGGCGTTTTTGGATAACAACGGTGGTTGTAATCTCGGCTACTTAACAGATAACCTGTCTTTGTCCGATGGCATCGGTAACATCAACTACAAAGCCAATAACCATCCTAACATAGACCGCTATTGGGCCTATGTATTCAGACAGCCATATAAAAATCCATCTACCTCGGACTATTTCTGGGACTGGGGTACTTACCGCTCTATGGCCTACTTCAATAATGTGATAGATGGCGTACACGCTATTCCTAGTCTCAGTTCAGAAAATCAGTTGTATGCAAAGAGAGTGGTGGCACAGGCGCTGGTAGACAGGGCGTGGTCTTACTTTATCACTACGCTGGTGTATGGCCCGGTGTATAAGCCTGGTACGGCTAACGATACTAAAACCATTCCTTATGTAACCAGTTCCGATGTAGGAGCTGCGTTGCCGGATCTCTCCACACAAGAGCAGGCTTTTGCCAAAGTATCGAACGATATACAAACAGCTTTACCTGATTTGCCGGATGTCACTAACTGGCCGTCACGCCCCAATAAAGTGGCTGCACAGGCCTTGCTGGCCTACTTCCACCTGTTTACCCAGAAGTACGACAGCGTGGTGTATTATGCCAACCTCGCCTGGACTGCTGCTAATGCAGGAGGAACCGATAAATTGATTTATGACTACAACAGCTTTTCGTGGACGGACCCAACTAATCTTGTAAACAGCACTATCAAAGCTCCCGATAATTTCCTGACAGCTGCTAACAGCCGGGAGAATTTATTGTATAGAAATATTGATGGCGGCGCAGGCAGATCTACTTCTTCCTATCCTTCGGATGAAGTGATAGCATTGTATGACCAGGCCAATGACCTGAGATTTAAATATTTCTTTTTAACTGCACCCGGTTATAAAACAACTTACAACAACGTAGTCTATGATGATGGTAACCGGATACAGTACTATCGTGGATCCAAATCAAATATGACGGCAGGATTTACCTATCCGGAACTGCTGCTCCTGCGTGCAGAAGGATATGCCCGTACCAACCAGTTATCTGCTGCCATAGCAGACCTCAATACGTTGCGCCGTTACCGTTATAAAACCGGTACACCTGCGTTGGGTGTTGGTTCACAAACTGAAGTAATACAGCAGGTGCTGGACGAAAGAAGGCGGGAACTGCCATTGGGATCGTTCAAACGGTTCCTGGATCTGAAAAGACTCTGCCTCGAAACAGGTAAACCGTGGAGCAAGACAAGAATAACACACAAGATCGGTACTGAATCTCACGAGGGAATCATCGATTCTAAAGATTTTATTCTTACTATTTCCAACGTGATCCTTAAATTTAATCCACAGTGGAATATACCATTGGATGGAAGACCCTTTTAAATCAAAAACAAGTCCATATGAAACACATTTTAATCACTATGCTGGCTTTATTGCCTGCCACACTATTTGCTCAGGAAGGTGCTTTTGTACTGAAAGGCAAAATAGGTACGCTGGATGCACCTGCCAAACTGTTTCTTACTTACCGTGCCGACGGGGAAGTAGTCAGGGATTCTGCTGCCCTGCAACAGGGCGTGTTTGAATTCAAAGGCAAAGTAAGTGATCCGGTAAAAGCTACACTGCTGTTACGCCACACTGCACCTACCAATATGATGTCTTATAAAATGGATCTGTTGGTAGTATACCTGGAGAAAGGCACCATTACATTAAGTGCCGCAGATTCCGTGTATAACGCGGTGGTAAAAGGTTCCCGCGTGAACGATGACCAGCAGCGCTTACAATCAAAATTAAAAAGCACCAGCGGACAAAGAGAGCAACTGACAAGCGACTTCTTTACCGCCAGCGAAGAAACGCGCAAGTCGGAGGCGTTCAGAAAATCTTTCGATGAAAAAAATAAAGCACTGCGTGCTGTAGAAAAGGAGATTTACAAGGCATTCATAAAAGAAAACCCTAAATCTCCTGTAAGCCTGGATGCGATCCAAAGTTTTGCGGGATTTGCTCCGGATAATGTGGATGAAATAGAAACTGCGTACAACACTTTATCTCCTGCGGTAAAAGACAGTAAAAAAGGTAAAGAATTTGCAGGGATCATCCATGGCTGGAAACAAACAGCCATCGGCGCTGTTGCACCAGCGTTTACTCAAAATGATACACTGGGTAAGCCTGTGAGCCTGTCCGATTTCCGCGGTAAATATGTGCTGGTGGATTTCTGGGCAAGCTGGTGTGGTCCTTGTCGTGCAGAAAATCCGCATGTGGTAGCCGCCTTTAATAAGTATAAAGACAAACAGTTTACTATCCTCGGCGTTTCCCTGGATCAGCCAAACGGACAGGAAGCCTGGTTAAAAGCGATTCATACCGATCAGCTCACCTGGACGCACGTATCTGACCTGAAATACTGGGAAAACGAAGTGGCAAAATTATACGGTGTAAGAGCAGTACCACAAAATTTCCTGCTGGACCCCAATGGGAAAATAGTAGCGAAGAACCTTCGTGGGGAAGCACTGGATAAGAAGCTGGAAGAATTGTTGAAGTAAGCTTTTAGCAGTTAGCTTTTAGTAAATGCAGCGGAGATCATTATATGTTAATCTCCGCTGCATTTACTAAAAGCTAACTGCTAAAAGCTTACTTCAACTACTATCTTTCCTTTGGTTGTTCCTTGTTTCATGGCTGTTAGCGCTGCTTTCATCTCATGGAAAGGAAATACGCTGTCTATATATGATTTCACTTTACCTGATTCCAGCAATAAGGCAATAGCATCTATGGCCTTTTCTTCAGAAAATACACCGGTGTAGCGTACGTCAAATCCTTTAGATTGATAGTAGGCCATATCAGTTGGTTTTAAGGGATGAGGAAGATGGAAAAGTGCGGCTCCGGGAGCGAAGTGTTTTTCGTACAGGGAAGCCGGGTATCTTCCGCCAGAATCTAACACCAGGCTAAGTTGCAGGCTATCAGCTAGTTCGAAATTAAAGTCATTGTAATCAATGATTTCATCTGCCCCAATACTCCGTACCCAGTCTGCATTGGCAGCGTTGGTAAGTCCTATCACATAAGCGCCTTTTTCTTTGGCCATTTGTATGGCATAATGTCCTACGCCGCCAGCCGGTGCCGTTACCAGTACCCGATCTCCTTTTTTTACAATGTAATGGGTGTTTACATTTTGCCACGCAGTAATCGCTGCCAGTGTAGCAGCAGCCGCTTCGTTAAAGGTGATGTTGTCAGGTTTTTTAGCGAGATGGATAGCAGGTGCGGCTACATATTCTGCGTATACGCGTCCGTGTCCCGGCATCTTTATCATGCCGAACACGGCATCACCTACCTTGAATTTGGTGACCTCGCTGCCCACGGCGGTAACTACGCCGGCAATATCGGATCCGAGTATCAGCGGCGAGATGCCTTCCAACGCAGGGGCCCAGCTGGCACGCAACCCTTCCGGGGTGGTGAAGTCTTCCAGCGTTTTATAGTCTACCGGGTTAATGCCAATGGCTTTTGTTTGAATTAATACTTCCCCGGGGCCTATCACAGGAAGTGCTGTTTCTGATAATTCCAGAGAGGCGTTTTTATCCAGTCTTTCTAAGACAATTGCTTTCATAATTGCTGCTTTTTGTGTGTACAAAGCTAGGCCGCGGCAGACGGTTAAACGGGTACGTAAAAAGGAATCAGCAGTAACAGAATGGGATGAGGCTTTCTCAGCCCACGTTTATTATGTAGATTTACGGTATGGAAAAGGTACATGACCCATTCAGTATTACCGTAACCACGCTGGACTACTGGGAGAAACGCAATCGCAGAAACAACTTTTTTGAGCTGGTATATATCCTGGAAGGCGCCGGCGGACAGCAGGTAGAACATACGCACGCGTCCTATAAAAAGGGCAGCATTTTCCTGCTGCCCGCTTCTGATTGTCATACCTACCAGATTGCGGAAACTACCACCTTCCTGTTTATACAATTCAATGCCAGCTTCTTTTCCGGGGAACAGGATTGTGTAATTGACTTCGGAAAATGGTTTTGTCGCCTCAACTTTATCATCGGTAACTACAACCGGCAGGCGGGCGAACTCATTAGTAACGAAAAGGACAAACAACACCTGGTACGCTTACTGGAAATGCTGATGTATGAACAACAACGGCAGGACGGGCATTCCCGCCGTATCATGCAGGGACTCATGGTGGCCGTACTGGAACAGATTGCCCGCAATGTAGCCACCGTATTGCCAGGTGAGCAGGGCTTCGAAGGCAACCGTTTTGCCGACCTGTTACTGCATATTCAATATCACCTGCTGGATGAAGATAAGATTGCGCCACAATACCTCTGTCAGCGTTTCGGCATATCCGCCAACTATTTCAGTGAATACTTTAAACGCAATGCCAACGAAACTTACCAGGAATTTGTACTCCGCTCCAAGCTGAAACTGGCAGAAGCAAAGGCACTGTACACAGATACTCCCTTCAAAGAAATAGCCTACGATCTGGGATTTACAGATAGCAGTCACCTGAATAAAATGATGAAACGTTTTTATCAGAAGGGGATGAGTGAAATCAGGAAGCAAGCCATGTTAGGCGCAGCATGATGAAAATAGTATCTTTAGAAGAAGTAACCTTTCTGTATATATGAAAACGCTGTTCCTGAAGTGCTTATTGCCGTTGGCCTTGCTGTATGGTTGTATCTCACAGAATAATAAAAAAAATGATACACCCGAAAAAGTAGCAGACACCGTGAAAGCGGCTACCCCGGTATCCAAAGTGGGAGATGACTGCGTATTTGATACCAGCGCTTACAAGTTCACCTCCGAAAAATTATTCGCCTACCAGAAAAATATCCAATTTACCTGGAATGACCAGGACAAGGCAGCGTTGGTAAAACTGAATGAGCACGATAGCCTGCAACTGCATATTGGGGGCTGTTATGAATTTTCCTGGTCAGCCATTTTTACCACAGATTCCGCTGCTTTTGATAATAACGGGTACCTGCTGAATAAAGCGGCGTGGCTGGCAAAAACGTTTATGGGTAATGGATTTGATACAAAATACAGCGAATGTATTTCCAACCAGTTGTTTACAATAGACAGTTCCAAAAAAGATGTAAAAGCGCTCACCATTATTGATAAGGATACTGCCATCACCAATAAGATCTATGATGTAGTGCTTTTTGAACGCAGTGGCCACCGCACTATTATCAACATCGTTGGCTACGAAAATTAAGTAGTTCCTACTTTATTTTTTCAAAGGAATAATGCTCTTTTATATATTTATTAAGATAGATACCTTTTGATCCTGACGACTTCATCGCCAGGTAAACGGCCTCCGGCACATCTTTATAGTCGTATATCATGCCCGATACGAAGATGATTCGCAGGGTATGTGTTTCGGCGTTATAAATCATATGTGCAACCACGGAGGACGGCATATATGCCGGACCTCAATTATCATACCGGCAGGAGGATCACTTTTTTATCTGGCTCATAACGGCTTTAGCTTTTTTGCTGAGGAGCTCAATTAAGTATTTTGGGCAGCTCAAACGGATAGTATTATCTGAACAGGTTCACCACCAGGTTCACTTCAAAAGTGCCGTTGGCATAAGTACTTAAGCCGGAGGTCTGGGAATTGTATATCAACTGAAAGCCGGCGATGGATTTATAATTCGCCCCAACCCCTGCACTGAAACTTTTGGAGGAATGATACATTGCAAAAGCATTCAGCTGATTGTTCACAAAATTGACGTTGGCACCTGCATCTATTATATTATCATATCCCTTCACACCACGCAAGCATATTTTAGGCTCAATAGAAGTAAGTTCTTCACCAGTTTCAAATTTATATCCGGCTGCAGCAAAGAACAACGCGCGATCAATGCTTTCATCCGTTGATTTATTTTTAACAAAGCTCACCAGGTTAGGTACAGATCCTTGTAGCGTAAGCCCTTTGCGGGTAAATGCCATTCCGAAATCTCCTTCAAAATAATTATCGCGTCTGTTGAAAGCGTTGATATAATTATCGGTGATATCTCCGTTGATTTTTTTGGTATCCAGTCGTCTGTTGATAAATGCGGCGGATAAACCGAAGTGCAGAACACTAACACCACTCAAACTCAGCGGCAGATGATAGGCGTAAGTGAACGCTACCTTGGTGTTGTTGAGCAGCCCGGCTTTATCGTTAAATATATTCATCCCTATACCTACACGTTTGCCTAACATATAATCAGCTGTAAAGGCTTTTGCTTCCGGAGCTCCGGGTATGTCTGACCATTGACGCTGATACGCCAGGTATACATGCAAACCGGTGTCGATACCAGCCATGGCCGCATTGGCCATATATTGGTCCAGAAAGTATTGTGCCGCGAGTGGCTCATACATCATGGTAGGATTGCCGATAGTTTGTGCCCCGGCATATTGACTGCTGAGAGCGAAAGCTCCCAGCAGTGTGATATATCTGATATATTTTTTCATGATCGTTACTTAGTAATTTGAATTGATAAGGGTGATAAATCCTTTGAATTGTGGTTTATTATTGCCCAGGTCAATGATGTAGTAGTAAGTACCTTCTGCCAGTCGCTGACCGTTTACAGTACCGTTCCAGTTGTTGGTATAACCACGTTGGTGGAATACCATGCGTCCTGCGCGGTCAAATATTTTCACTTCATTCTGAGGGTACATATCAATGTTCTTTACAACCCACAGATCGTTTTTACCATCTCCGTTAGGCGTCAGGATATTAGTCGCCTCCAGTTTATAATCTTCTTTTACGGTGATGGTAATTTCTTCTGTAACACTACAGCCATTATTGTTGGTAATAGTAACATGGTAGGTAGTTGTTACCTCAGGACGGGCTGCCGGCGTTGCAGTAGGCGGATCATTTAATCCGGCTGCCGGATCCCATAAGTAGCTATTGCCGCCGGAAGCCAGGAGGGTAATGGTTTCTCCTTTACTGATAGTAGTATTGCCCTGTGCCCGTACACTTCCTGCAGGCAATGGATGTACTGTTATGTTTACTACAACGGAGCTCACAAGCACGTTGTTGTCATAGCGAGCTTTTACCATATAGCTACCACTTTCTTTTACAGTCAGTGTTTGGCTGCCTGTAGCTGATATCAGAACATTGTTGCGATACCATTCATATGCCGGTGCGGTACTGGATTGTAAGATCACCGTATTACCATCGCAGAAAGTAGTGCTGCCCTGCGCAGTGATAACCGGTGTTGGCCAGGCGTTTACTACTACTGTTTGTGTAGTGTTTTGCGCGGGTTCGTAGTTGTTGTCACCAGCCTGTGAAGCACTGATATGCGCGATGCCCGCTGTTCCTACCTTCGCAGTACTACCAATGATAGAGATGGCTGTGGAGTTGTCGCTGGTAAGGGTTACCGGCAATCCGGAGCTGGCAGTAGCCAACAGCATAAAGTCTGGATCACCCTGGTTTTTATCACCCGGTGCCGTGAACGTAATTTGTTGTGTGGCCTTAGCAATGGTCAGCTGACCATCAGTATAAATAATGTTGTAGTTATTGCTGCTGACACCTGCTGGTGTTATAACGTAAATGCCTGCATTGATGGCGCCCTGTGCGCTACCGGCATATGTGATACTACCGCTTAACTTCGTGGCATCGTCTCCGTTAGCAAATCCCGTATAGGCTACACCGTTACCACCTGTGTAAACGGTGCCGGAATAGGTGCGGGTATCATTGCTGGCCTTCATCGTCAGAGTGGCTTTGTTTACAGTGAATGTCTGCGTTACCTGTGCGGCAGGTGCATAGCTGCTGTTACCTGGTTGGTTGGCAGCGATTGTTATGTTGCCAGCACCGGTGATAGTAATGGTATTGCCATTGATGGTAGCTGGTCCGCTTATTACGCTGTAAATCACTGCCAGGTTGCTGTTGCTGCTGGCGCCCGCAATAAAGGCCGCATCGCCATATGTTTTATTGGTGATAGCAGGGAAGCTGATCGTTTGTGTGGCCAGTCCTACTATTAAAGTACCGTTGGTAGTGGTGAAGATGTAATTAGCCGCATGTAAGGCTGTTGTTGCCACCGTGATCGGATAAGCACCAGGCATGCTGTTGTTATCAGCGATACTGCTTAGTGTGGGAACACCTGTTACTACGCTGGCACTTTCGTTGTTCACAAAACCAGTGATGGTGAAAGTAAACGCTGGATTATTGGTGCCATATATGCGTTGCATATCATCCGCTTTCACCGTCAGGGTAGCAGCTGCTACCTGGAAGGTGTTGCTGACAGGTGTAGCGGCAGTATAGTTGCCATTACCAGTTTGTGAAGCTGTTACGGTTACACTGCCTGCACCAGTAATGGTGAGGGTGTTGCCGGTAATGGTAGCCGGACCGGAGGTAACGGTATACGTTACCGGTAAACCGGCGTTACTGCTGGCGTTGAGCATGAATGATGCATCACCGTATGTTTTACCGGTGATGGCCGGGAAGCTGATCGCTTGTGAAGCCTTTCCTATTGTTAAGGTACCATCAGTAGTAGTAAAGGTGTAATTAGCTGCAGTCATGGTTGTTGCCACCACGGTAATCGGATAAGTACCCGGAGCACTGTTGTTGTCTGCGATGCTGTTGAGCGTTGGCAATCCATTGACTACGCTACCGTTTTCGTTGTTCACAAAACCAGTGATATTATAGGTAAATGCCGGATTGCTGGCGCCGTACAGCCGTTGTGCATTGTCTGCTTTTACTGTCAGCATCGCTTTGCTTACCATGAATGTTTGCGTGGCCGATGTAGCCGGTTTATAGTTGGCATTTCCTGACTGATCCGCTGTAATGGTTACACTACCGGTACCGGTAATAGTCACTATGTTACCATTGATAGTCGCTGGTCCGTTTACTACACTATATGTAATGACCAGGCCGCTGTTGCTGCTGGCGTTGAGGGCAAAGGTCGCATCGCCATATGTTTTGCCGGAAATGGCCGGGAAGCTGATGGTTTGTGCCTGCTGACCGATTGTTAAGATTCCGTTGATCGTGGTAAAGGTGTAATTATCCGCTGTCAATGTTGTGGATAATACTTGGATCGGATAGGTGCCTGTCTGCGTATTGTTGGGAGCAGTAGTGGTAAATGAGATGGCTCCCCTTACTACGTTGCTGTTGTCGTTGTTGACATAGCCTGAGATGGCGTAAGTAAACGTTGGAATGATGCCACCGGATACTATTTGTTTATCATCAATCTTTACTGTCAGGACTGCTGGTGCTACCTGGAAGGTAATGCTGGCAGGTGCAGCAGCGGTATAGTTACTATTTCCTGCCTGTGTAGCCGTTACCCTTATACTACCTGCACCGGTGATGGTGAGGGTAGTACCGATGATAGTAGCCGGACCTGAAGTAACGGTATACCCTATTAATAAACCGGCATCACTGCTGGCGTTCAGTGTAACAGGTGCATCACCGTATGTTTTACCGGAGATAGCCGGGAAGCTGATGGTTTGTGCTGCCTTACCAACTGTTAAGATACCGTTGGCAGTGGTGAAGATATAATTGGCCGCCGTGATGGCTGTTGTGGCCACGGTGATCGGATAACTGCCTGGTACACTACTGTTATCAGCGATGCTGCTGAGTATCGGATTTCCTGTTATCAGGCCAGCATTTTCGTTATTCACAAAACCAGTAACACTATAAGTAAATGTTGGATTATTGGTACCGTATGCACGTTGTGCGTTATCGGCTTTTACTGTCAGCGTAGCCGGAGCAACCTGGAAGGTATTGCTGGCAGGCGTTGCGGCATTGTAATTACTAYTACCKGTTTGTGTAGCCGTTACCGTTACACTGCCAATTCCAGTAATGGTAAGTGTATTACCAGTGATGGTAGCCGGACCGGAAGTAACGATATACGTTACCGGTAAACCGGCATCGCTGCTGGYGTTCAGTGTAACSGGTGCATCACCATAGGTTTTACCGGAGATGGCCGGGAAGCTGATGGTTTGAGCAGCCTTTCCTACTGTTAAGGTGCCATTGGTAGTGGTGAAGGTATAATTAGCCGCACTCATAGCTGTTGTCGCCACTGTGATCGGATAAGTACCCGGGATGCTACTGTTATCGGCGCTGCTGCTAAGTACCGGATTACCTGTTATTACACTGGTATTTTCACTGTTCACAAAACCAGTGATGGTGGAAGTAAACGTTGGATTATTGTCGCCATATGCTTTCGACACATCATCCGCTTTTACCGTCAGGATAGCCGGAGCTACCTGGAAAGTATTGCTAACAGGTGTGGCAGCGGTATAGTTACCATTGCCTGCCTGTGTAGCCGTTACTGTTATACTGCCAACACCAGTGATGGTAAGGGTATTACCGGTGATAGTGGCCGGACCGGAAGTAACTGCGTATGCTACAGTTAAATTGGCATCGCTGCTGGCGTTCAGTGTAACAGGTGCATCACCGTACGTTTTACCGGAGATAGCCGGGGAGCTGATGGTTTGTGCTGCCTTACCAACTGTTAAGATGCCGTTGGCAGTGGTGAAGATATAATTAGCCGCCGTGATGCCTGTTGTGGCCACGGTGATCGGATAACTGCCTGGTACACTGCTGTTGTCAGCAACGCTGCTGAGTATGGGATTACCTGTTATTACACTGGTGTTTTCGCTGTTCACAAAACCAGTAACACTATAAGTAAATGTCGGATTATTGATGCCGTATGCACGTTGTGCGTTATCGGCTTTTACTGTCAGCGTAGCCGGAGCAACCTGGAAGGTATTGCTGGCAGGCGTTGCGGCATTGTAATTACTATTACCACTATTACC
>NZ_JBFTSK010000068.1:0-34960 GCF_056399985.1 Chitinophaga sp. 01L420 | reverse complement strand
GCTATTAGCAGTTAGCCATTAGCAAAAAATGCAGCGGAGATATTAGCGGAAAGTATTTTACTCTCTCCGCTTTTATCTCCGCTGCATTTACTAACAGCAGTTAGCTATTAGCAGTTAGCCATTAGCAAAAAATGCAGCGGAGATATTAGCGGAAAGTATTTTACTCTCTTCGCTTTTATCTCCGCTGTATTTACTAACAGCAGTTAGCTATTAGCAGTTAGCCATTAGCAAAAAATGCAGCGGAGATATTAGCGGAAAGTATTTTACTCTCTTCGCTTTTATCTCCGCTGCATTTACTAACAGCAGTTAGCTATTAGCAGTTAGCCATTAGCAAAAAATGCAGCGGAGATATTAGCGGAAAGTATTTTACTCTCTCCGCTTTTATCTCCGCTGCATTTACTAAAAGCTAAAAGCTAATGGCTAAGAGCTTTCTTAATATTGGTCGTCCAGTGCGAAAATCGGTGTTCTGTTCATCCAGCGACCACGGGTGAAGTCAGGAATGAATTGTACACTGCCGCTTTCTGCTACTGATTGTTCGCTCAACGGGGTGATCGCATACCAGGTAGCCATATCATATACATCCAGCGGATACGGAGTACCGCGTTTGATACACTCCAGGAAAGAGTTGAGTACAAACCAGTCCATACCACCGTGGCCAGCGCCTGCAGCATCGGCTGCATACTTCTTCCACAGCGGGTGATCGTATTTACCGAAGTAGCTGTTGGCATCTTTAGGGTCGCCGGTTGGTTCCCATTCGTCGTATTTACTTTTCTTTTCTACGTAAACAGATTTCTGGTCGTCCATCCACAGGCCGTTGGTACCTTGAACGCGGAAGTTCAGGGAGTAAGGGCGCGGGGAGTTGGTGTCGTGCGACAGCATGATGGTTTCGCCGTTGTTGGTTCTGATCAGGGTAGACACGATATCACCCAGTTTGAACTCTACTTTCGCGTTTGGATGACTTTCGCCACCGTTGTCAACGATATATTTGTGCAGACCGCGGGCTTTAGTCGCCACTGAAGTCAATGACAGCAGGCGGTTACCGCGGTTGATATTGATCATGTTGTTGATCGGACCCAGACCATGGGAAGGGTAGAGATCAGCATTGCGGTGTACGGAGTGGTTAGTTCTCCATTTGGCTTCAGATAACGCTTTCTCGCCAAATTCTACACCACCACCATAATATTGTTTACCGTTATTGAATTTAACGCCGCGCAGATCGTGCTGGTAGCCACCCTGCAGGTGAGTCAGTTCACCGAATAAACCCTGGCGAACCATGTTCAGTACTGCCATCACATCTCTGCGGTAGCATACGTTTTCCATACCAAATACGGGAATACCTGTTTGTTCGCTGGTGTTAACCAGTTCCCAGCACTCCTGGATATCAGATGCGCCACATACTTCTACTGCCGGTGTTTTACCTGCTTTCATTGCAGCAACTGCCATGATAGTATGCCATTCCCACGGAGTAGCAATTACTACCGCGTCAATGTCATCACGTTTTAGCAGGTTACGGAAATCTTCCGGACCATTGGTATATTCAGCTACTTTTTTCTTACCACCGTATGCTTTTTCAATCATCGCCTTAGCTTTGGGAACAGTAAAAGCTGTATCCGGATCAGCGAAAGCAACTACTTCTGCGTCTTCACGGTGAAGGAAAAAGTTCAGGTGACCCAATCCACGGGCACCTACGCCGATAACACCAATTCTTACTTTAGGTTTCTTTTCGTTAGCAAATAATTTGGCAGAAGAGCCGAGCATAGAAATACCTACGCCAGCCGCTACCGTGTTTTTGAGAAAACTTCTGCGATGCAGTGGTTGTTTATTCATTGTTCAAAGTTTATTAGCGTATACATTTATACGGTAAGGAGGGACTAAATTTATAAAAATTGATTTATCAAAACCAACCTATAGTGTAATAATCTTACATTTTTGTGATAAACGGTGGAGAAATGAGGGAATTACGGTGATGAATGACGTAGAATGAGGGAGATATGAGAGAATATAGAATTAAGAATGGAGAATTTGGGATTGAATCCTTTTGATTATCTGCTATATCTTCGCTCACATCCATCATCTGTAATTTTTATTTCCGGCAATGAAAAAAAACGCGTTACTCCTCGCTGGGTTGTTAGGCTTTAATATGGCCATGGCTCAGGAGATTAAGCCTTACGGTGCTTTACCTTCCAAAGCACAGGTAGCCTGGAATGATTTGGAATATTATATGTTCATTCATTTCGGCCCCAATACCTTTACCAATAAAGAATGGGGACATGGGGACGAAGATCCGAAAGTATTTAATCCTACGCATGTAGATGCCCGCCAATGGGCACGTACCGCTAAGTTAGCAGGTATGAAAGGTATAGTACTCACCGCCAAACATCACGATGGTTTTTGTTTGTGGCCCAGTAAGTACAGCACTCACACTGTTCGTGAAAGCGCCTGGAAAGATGGTAAAGGAGATATCCTTAAAGAATTATCCGCCGCCTGTAAGGAATACGGTCTGAAGTTCGGTGTGTATCTTTCGCCCTGGGACCGCAACCATCCTGAGTATGGCACAGCCACCTATAACCAGGTATTTGCGAATACCTTGAATGAAGTATTGTCTAATTACGGACCCGTATTTGAACAATGGTTCGATGGCGCCAACGGGGGTAACGTTAAACAACCGTACAACTGGAACCTGTTTCACAACGTAGTGTATAAGAATCAACCCAACGCGGTTATCTTCAGTGACGTAGGTCCGGGATGCCGCTGGGTGGGCAACGAGAATGGTATTGCCGGTACTACCAACTGGAGTACGCTGAATGTAAAAGGATTTGCTCCGGGGGCAGATGGTCCTCCGGCTAAATCACTCAATGAAGGTAATGAGGATGGCGAACAATGGATTCCTGCGGAATGCGATGTATCTATCCGCCCGGGATGGTTCTACAGCCCTGATACAGATGATAAAGTGAAGTCTGTTTCCCATCTGCTGGATATCTATTATGGTTCAGTAGGCCGCAACGGTAACCTGATCCTGAATGTGCCGGTAGACAGAGACGGGGTAATTCATCCGAACGATTCTACCCGTTTGATGGAGCTGAGAAAAGTGCTGGACGCATCTTTCAAAGACAACCTCGCAAAGAAAGCAGTAGTAACGGCAACGAATACACGTACTGGCAATGCAGCGGTGAAAGTATCTCATCTGAATGACGGCACCAATGCCACTTACTGGGCGACTGCCGATGCCGCTACAAGTACAACGATCACACTGAGTTATAAGCAACCCATTACTTTCAACAGGGTGGTGTTGCAGGAATATATTGCCCTGGGGCAGCGTGTGCAGCATTTCTCTGTGGAAATCCTGGAAAATGGACAGATGAAGGAAATTGCGAAAGAAACCACCATTGGACACAAACGTATCCTGCGTTTACCGGATTATACCACTACCCAGGTACGTATTAATATACTGGACGCCAAAGCGGCACCAGTGATCAGTGAGGTGCAGTTGTATAAAGCGCCGGGTTTACTGGCAACGCCACAAATCATGCGTTCGAAAAACGGTCTGGTAATTATTACCTGTGCTTCGGCTGATGCGGAGATTCACTATACGCTTGACGGTACTGAGCCTACACTGAAATCGCCTGTAAAGCATGGTTTCATTCCGCCGGTGATTGCCAATGTGTCGGAAGAAGTAAAGAAAAATGTCAAAAGTGAACAAAGCATCCTGGTGGATCTGCCCCGTGGTGGCGTGGTAAAAGCCAAAGCTTTTCTGAAGGACGGCAGCAGCAGTGAAACGGCAAAGGCGTCTTTCGATGTAGCAACCACCAAATGGACTATACTTTCCGCAGATGGCGCTGCCACCGATCGCACTACCGCCAAAGCGATAGACGATCAACCTGAAACGGTATATATTACCAGTACGGAGGGAACGAAATATCCTCATGAATTGCAGATAGATCTGGGCGAGTCCCTGTCTCTCAAAGGATTTACTTATATGCCGCCTACCGGCGAAGGGACTAAAGGGGTGGTATACGGCTATGAGTTCTATACCAGCACGGATGGCAAAAACTGGGGCAGCCCGGTGGCGAAGGGACAGTTTGCCAATATTAAGAACAACCCTGTCCTGCAGTCCATCCCGTTTGGCGCGGTCAATGCCCGGTATATCCGCTTTGTGGCGGTATCGCCGGCCAGTGAGTCCGACAACCAGGCAGCAGTGGCTGAGCTGGGTGTGATCACCCGATAAGGTATTTATTTAATTGATTATAAAAAGATTAGCGGAGATAAGTGTCCATTTGACGGCCTTTTTCTCCGCTAATCTTTTTATAATCAATGTAAATAATCCTAATGTATAAACCCCGTGAGTGGGGTAGCAGGCCCGATACCGGGCAACGCAATGTCAGCCTTTGTTAAAATTGTGTCCAAGCGAAAAAAAATTCGACCATTTAAAAAGATATTGTTATAACTTTGCGGATATTCTAAACTAAAGACAATATTTATAACAATTTAACGCTGAACTGAAGTTGGAAAAAACCGCAACTCATACCAACATCTCTGCATATCATCCCGCTTTAAACAAGGGGGTATATTCTGTTGGGTTCAATGTCTTTAGATTCCTTTCCCGACGACCTAGAATTTGATAGCGCTTGTCTCTATATGACCGCTATCGCACCGTGATTCCCCAATCCTCCGGTGAGCTTTCCAGTAATGGAATTTCAAGTTAGTTTATTGATTCACGATTTCAATTTAAAAAGTTGGAAAATCAACATATCATCGTTAGGGTAGCCACTCCTGACGATATTCACTATTCAAATACCATCACCGATGAGATGGAATCGTCTGCAAAAGCAAGAGGAACAGGCATAGCCAAGCGTTCCCCTGCCTATGTAGAGCTGAAAATGCAGGAAGGTAAAGCTGTGATTGCTGTTACAGACAAAAACGAATGGGTAGGCTTCTGCTATATTGAAGCCTGGGGTCATGAGAAGTTTGTAGCCAATTCAGGGTTGATTGTAAACCCTGCTTTCAGGGGCCATGGTGTTGCTAAATCGATAAAAAAGAGAATATTTGAGCTTTCGAAAGAGAAATATCCTGAGGCAAAGATCTTCGGTTTAACCACCGGTCTGGCGGTAATGAAGATCAACTCCGAACTGGGCTATGAACCCGTTACCTATTCTGAACTCACCGACGACGAAGAATTCTGGAAAGGCTGCAGAAGCTGTGTTAACTTCGACATTCTCACTGCTAAAAACAGGAAGAACTGTTTATGCACAGCCATGTTGTACAACCCACTTGAAAAGCTGAAGGAAGCGGAAGAGAAAGCGATGGCGGAAAAAGCAGCTGCAGAAGAAAAACAACCTCAGCCACAATTGTCTGTTACCGCCAATGGCCACATGCACCACGAAAGACGCCGCCGGAGATTTAAAGGAAATATAAAGTTGTACGAGCGATGGTTGCGATTTAAAAGATTTGTTTTGCTGAAGAGCAAAAAAGAAGGTGGCGCCACCGGATCTAAAAAGAAATTTTTCCTGTTCTAACTACAGGGCATATAAATATTGTTACTGGAATTATAAAAAAAGATGTCATAATGAAAAAAGTAGTACTGGGATTTAGCGGAGGACTTGATACTTCCTATTGCGTTAAATATCTGACGATAGAAAAAGGATATGAAGTGCATTCAGTGATTGTAAACACTGGCGGTTTTTCTGAAGAAGAGCTGCAGGAAATTGAAAAGCGCGCTTACAGCCTGGGCGTTAAAAGTCATAAAACTGTTAATGCGATACGTTCTTATTATGATGGCGTTATTAAGTACCTCATCTTCGGTAATGTACTGAAAAATAATACCTACCCGCTGAGCGTGAGTGCAGAGCGTATGAGCCAGGCACTGGCCATCGCTGAATATGTGAAGGAAGTTGGCGCAGACGCAGTAGCACATGGCAGTACCGGTGCCGGTAATGACCAGGTGCGTTTTGACATGGTATTTCATATCATGATTCCTGGTGTTGAAATCATCACGCCTATACGTGATCTGAAACTGAGCCGTGAAGAAGAAATTTCGTACCTGAAATCAAAAGGTGTGGAAGTGAATTTTGAAAAAGCCATGTACTCTATCAACAAGGGCATGTGGGGAACTTCCGTTGGTGGTAAAGAAACACTGACTTCCAATGGCATGTTACCAGAAGCCGCCTGGCCTACCCAGCTGACAAAGCAGGGCGAAGAGCAGGTGAAATTAACTTTTGAAAAAGGTGAGCTGACAGGTGTGAATGACAAAAAATTCGGTCATCCTTCTGAAGCCATACAATATCTGCAAACCATCGCCGGTCCTTTTGCGATTGGTCGTGATATCCACGTAGGTGATACCATCATCGGTATTAAAGGCCGCGTGGGTTTTGAAGCAGCAGCACCCATGGTGATCATCAAAGCACACCATGCACTGGAAAAGCACGTATTAACAAAATGGCAGCTGAGCTGGAAGGATCAACTGGCACAGTTCTACGGCAACTATATGCACGAAGGTCAGATCATGGACCCGGTAATGCGCGATATCGAAGCCTTCCTGCAGAACACCCAGGAAAATGTTTCCGGTGAAGTATTTGTAACACTGATGCCTTACCGTTTCCAGGTAACCGGTATCAGTTCTCCTTATGATCTGATGAGCAGCAAATTTGGCAAGTACGGTGAAATGAACACCGGCTGGAGTGGAGATGATGTAAGAGGATTCAGCAAAATTTTTGGTAACCAGACAATGATCTGGCATCAGGTTAAAAATTCTATCTAAATCAGCAAGGCAATGGCAAATGATAAAAAGATAAGAGCAGGGATCGTAGGCGGGGCTGGTTATACAGGCGGTGAAATGATCCGGCTTTTGTTGAATCACCCGGATGTTACTATTTCGTTTGTACATAGCCGTAGTAATGCGGGCAATCCATTATATGCGGTACACGCAGATCTGCTGGGTGAAACAGAACAACTGTTTACCGGTGAGCTGAGCAACGATATTGATGTGATGTTTCTTTGCCTGGGGCATGGAGAATCTAAAAAATTCCTGGAAGCAACAGATGTAGCCGCACATGTGAAAGTGATTGACCTGAGCCAGGATTTTCGTTTAGGCGAAACCGTTAAAGACCGCACTTTTGTATACGGCTTACCGGAAATGCAGCGCGACCTGATCAAGACGGCACAGAACATTGCCAATCCAGGCTGTTTTGCTACGGGCATTCAATTAGGCCTGTTGCCACTTGCAAAAGCAGGTTTGCTGAAAGAAGTACATACTACCGGTATCACTGGTTCTACCGGTGCGGGACAAAGCCTTCAGTCTACTTCCCACTTTACCTGGAGAGCAAATAATATTTCAACTTATAAAGTGCTGAATCATCAGCATCTGAAAGAAATACGACGAAGCCTGCAGCTGTTGCAGCCAGGCTTCAATGGTGAGGTAAACTTTGTGCCGGTGCGCGGTGACTACCCGAGAGGAATATGGGTAACGTCCTACCTGCAAACTGACTTATCACTGGAAGAGGCTGTGAAGCTGTATAAAGACTTTTACGCCGGTCATCCGTTTACGCATGTAAGCGACAAACAGATTGATCTGAAGCAGGTAGTCAACACCAACAAGTGTCTCATTCAACTGGAAAAAACCGGTGATAAACTGGTGATCCATTCTATTGAAGACAATCTGCTGAAAGGCGCTTCTGGTCAGGCTGTACAGAACATGAACCTGATGTGCGGACTGGATGAAACGGCAGGGCTGAAATTAAAGTCCATCGTGTTCTAAGTGTTTTTATCATTTTCAATTTATTTGCCGACATGAAATTATTCGACGTATATCCCGTTAACGATATCATTATAGAAAAAGCCCTGGGCTCCCATGTATGGGACGACAAAGGTACACAATACCTGGACCTCTACGGTGGACATGCCGTGATCTCTATTGGTCATACGCATCCACATTATGTAAAGCGTCTGACAGATCAGTTGCATAAAGTAGGTTTTTACTCCAACTCTGTAAAGATGCCTTTACAGGAAGAGCTGGCCGCTTTGCTGGGCAAGGTTTCCGGTAAAGAAGACTATCAGCTGTTTTTATGTAACTCAGGTGCAGAAGCAAATGAAAATGCCCTGAAGCTGGCTTCTTTTTACAATGGTAAAAAGAAAGTAATCGCTTTCAGAAAAGCATTCCATGGCAGAACATCACTGGCGGTAGCGGTGACTGACAATCCTAAAATTGTAGCACCGGTAAATGAAACAGACAACGTGGTATTTTTACCATGGGAAGATGAAGCTGCACTGGAGCAGGCTTTCCTGCAGCATGAAGTATCCTCTGTGATCATTGAAGGTATACAAGGTGTTGGTGGTATCAATGTAGCCAGTGAATCTTTCCTGCGTAAGATCAGGACGTTGTGTGATGCACATAATGCCGTATTTATTGCAGACTCCGTACAGTGTGGTTATGGCAGAAGCGGTAAATTCTACTCCCATGATTTTGCTGGTGTAAATGCAGATATCTACAGCATGGCAAAAGGTATGGGTAATGGTTTCCCTATAGGCGCTATTATTATTGCGCCTAAATTCCATGCCGTATATGGTATGCTTGGTACTACGTTTGGTGGTAATCACCTGGCCTGCGCAGCCGCACTGGCAGTGTTGGAAACTATCCAGGCAGAAAACCTGATCACCAACGCAGCTACCATAGGTAACTATCTCATGGAACAACTGCGGACCTTTGACAGAGTAATAGAAGTAAGAGGCCGTGGTTTAATGATAGGCATTGAACTGCCTGCGGAACTGGGACATGTGAGAAAAGAACTGTTGCATACGCACAGGATCTTTACCGGTGAAGCGAAACCAAATGTAATCAGGTTGCTGCCATCACTGGCATTAACTCAGGAGCATGCGGATCAGTTCCTCGAAGCTTTTGGAAAAGAATTAAGTAAATAAAAAATCAACAACCATGAATGGCAGATAGTGTGCCTTTATATCTTTCCACTATCTGTTTAAAGCCTATAAGCGAAATGAAACAATTTATTTCTACAGCAGATGTTCCCAGTGTCCCGCGGTTAGTGGACATTGCGTTGAACTACAAGAAAGATCCTTTCAGGGACCAGGAATTAGGGAAGAACAAAACAGTGGGAATGATATTCCTGAACCCCAGTTTGCGAACACGGTTAAGTACACAGGTGGCTGCTAAGAACCTGGGTATGGAACCTATCGTATTTAACATTGATAAGGAAGGATGGGCGCTGGAAATGAATGATGGCGTTGTCATGAATGGTAACACTACTGAACACGTAAAAGAAGCGGCCGGAGTAATGGGACAGTATTTCGATATACTTGCTATCCGTACTTTTCCGGGTTTGAAAAATAAAGAAGAAGATTATACAGAGAAGTACATCAACCAGTTCATTAAATATGCCGGTGTGCCGGTAGTTAGCCTGGAAAGTGCTACGTTGCATCCTCTGCAGAGTTTAACAGATGTGATCACCATTAAGGAAAACTGGAATCAACCCCGTAAACCTAAAGTGGTAATGACCTGGGCACCTCACGTGAAAGYACTGCCACAGGCTGTTCCTAACTCTTTTGCACAGTGGATGAATGCCTGGGGTGAAGCTGATTTTGTGATCACTCATCCGGAAGGGTATGAACTGGATGAGAAATTCTCTGGTAATGCACGTATTGAATACGATCAGGATAAAGCTTTGCAGGATGCAGATTTTGTGTATGTAAAGAACTGGTCCTCCTACAAGGATTACGGTAAAGTTACCTGTACAGATTCCAGTTGGATGTTCACCAATGAAAAACTCAAACTCACCAATTCCGCTAAAGTAATGCACTGCCTGCCTGTAAGAAGGAATGTAGTCATTGCGGATGAAGTACTGGATGGACCGCAATCTATCGTAATACAAGAAGCTGGTAACCGGGTATGGGCTGCCCAGGCGGTTTTGAGTGAAATACTGAAAGGATAATTATGATCGATTTATTTATCATTAAAGTAGGCGGAAACGTAATAGATAACCCGGTATTGCTGCAAACCTTTCTCGAAAAGTTTGCATCCGTACCTGGCAAAAAAATCCTGATACATGGTGGTGGTAAAATTGCTACCCGTATCGGTGATAAGCTGGGTATAGAGTCAAAGTATGTGGATGGCAGACGGATTACGGATGCTGAAACTATTGACCTAGTAACGATGGTATATGGTGGTTTGGTTAACAAACAGCTGGTAGCAAAACTGCAGGCGAATGACTGTAATGCCATGGGTTTAACAGGCGCTGACGGTAATATTATTCCAGCGATAAAGAGGCCAGTGAAAGACATCGACTACGGTTTTGTGGGAGATGTCAGGACGGAGATATTGCATACTGCTCCGCTGAAGGCCCTGCTGGAAGCCGGTATCACGCCGGTGTTTGCACCGCTCACACATGATGGTAAAGGACAGATACTGAATACCAATGCGGATACCATCGCCTCATCTCTTGCCATTGCATTGTCTTCATTTTACAGTGTACGACTTATTTATTGCTTTGAGAAGAAAGGGGTATTACGTGATCCGGCAGATGATGACGCCGTGATTAATTTAATCAACAAAGACATTTACCAGCAGTTGCTGGCAGAAAAAATATTGACAGACGGCATATTGCCTAAACTGCAAAACGCTTTCGGTGCAATTGAAAATGGTGTAAAAGAAGTGCTGATAGGACATGCAGACGATGTTCTGAGTAATACAACAGCAAAAGTGGCAGGCACCCTAATATGCTAACCTATGTGGAACGAAAAACTATATGATGTGGCCGTGGCGCTGTTAAAGCAGATGATTGCTACCCCATCGTTAAGCCGCGAAGAAGACGGCACCGCGCAACTGATCAGTGATTTCCTGACGGCCATGGATATTCCGCATGAGCGGCATCTCAATAATATCTGGGCACGCAATAAACATTACGATCCCTCCAAACGTAATATTCTCCTGAACTCCCATCATGATACGGTAAAACCAAATCCGCAATATACCCGCGACCCTTTCAGTCCGGATGTGGAAGACGGTAAGCTGTACGGGCTTGGAAGTAATGATGCCGGAGGTTGCCTGGTAAGCCTGATCGCTACGTTCCTGCATTTTTATCACCAGCGTGATCTTACCTATAACATCATACTCACAGCTACTGCAGAAGAAGAGATCAGCGGTATCAATGGTATAGAAAGTATCTTATCCCAGCTGCCCCCTATTGAATTTGCGATTGTAGGGGAGCCCACTTTAACACAACTGGCCATTGCTGAAAAAGGCTTAATGGTGCTGGATTGCAACAGCGTGGGTAAAGCGGGGCATGCGGCGAGAGAAGAAGGCGAAAATGCCTTGTATAAAGCATTGCCGGATCTGAACTGGTTTAAGGACTATCGTTTCCCGAAAGTATCTGAAACACTGGGACCCGTGAAAATGAGCGTTACCGTGATCAATACTTCCAATAAAGCGCATAACGTAGTACCGGCAGACTGCTCCTTTGTAGTAGATGTACGGGCTACGGATCAATATACGTTGGAAGAGTTGCTGGAGATCATCCGCGCCAATGTATCCTGTGAAGTGAAGCCAAGGTCTATGCGAATGCGGCCTTCGTTCATTCCGATGGATCATCCGTTTGTACTGGCTGGTATAAGTGTAGGTAAAACCTGCTACGGATCGCCTACTACCTCAGATCAGGCGCTGATTCCTGCCACTTCTGTGAAAATGGGTCCCGGCGACTCAGCCCGCTCACATAGTGCAGATGAATATATTCACCTGCATGAAATTAAAGACGGGATAAACAGTTACATTCAGTTACTTGAAATGATACAGTGATATGGATTTTCAACCTGTTTTAGAGAATAGGCGTGTTTTGCTGCAACCTTTACAGGCAGTACATCTGGAGGACCTGTGGTCAATTGCGGCGGATGCTTCTCTGTGGACAGTACAGTTAAATAAAGTAGAAAGTAAAGAAGACCTGGAGAAATATATTCAGAAAGCATTAAAAGAAAGAGCGGCAGAAGAAGCAGTCCCATTTGTGATCATCGATAAAAAGGAAAACCGTATTGTGGGTTCTACCCGTTATATGGGTTTATCCCTGTTGCATAAACGTACGGAAATCGGGTCTACCTGGATCAGCCCTTCCCTGCATGGTTCGGGGTTGAATAAAGCCATGAAGTATGCTATGCTGCAACATGCATTTGAAGTGATGGAGCTGAACCGTGTGGAGTTTAAAACAGATGAACTGAATACGCAGTCGCGCAATGCTATTCTGAGCCTGGGTTGTACGCAGGAAGGTATTTTTCGGCGTCATATGATCACCAGTGCCGGGAGAGTGCGCAACACCGTTTATTTCAGCATGCTTAAAGAAGAGTGGCCGGAGATAAAGCAGCGTGTTTTTGGTAAATATGATTTTTAATTTCAGGCTGTCATACAGCATGGAAAAACTATATTATTATGAAATTGTGGCAAAAAGATAAAGCTTCCTTAGCGGCGGTAGAACAGTTTACCGTTGGGAAAGACCGTGAAATGGATGCCTTCCTGGCACCGTTTGACGTGCTGGGTTCTATGGCGCACATCACCATGCTGCAAAGTATTGGATTGCTGGAAGCGGCCGAACTGACCGTATTAAAGCAGGAGCTGAAAAACATCTACCAGGAAATACAGGCAGGTGATTTTAAGCTGGAAGAGGGGGTAGAAGATATTCACTCACAGGTAGAATTATTGCTGACCCGCCGTTTGGGTGAAGTAGGCAAGAAGATCCACAGTGGCCGTTCCCGGAACGACCAGGTTTTAGTAGACCTGAAACTGTACCTGCGCCATGAGCTGCAAACCATGGTAGAAGAAGTGCTGGCACTGTTTCATCTGTTACAGCAACAAAGTGAAAAGTATAAGGCACACCTGATCCCAGGTTATACCCACCTGCAGATAGCGATGCCATCATCTTTCGGATTATGGTTTGGTGCCTATGCAGAAAGCCTGGTAGACGATCTCACCATGTTACAGGGTGCTTACAAAGTGGTGAATAAAAATCCGCTCGGCTCTGCTGCAGGTTACGGTTCTTCGTTCCCCCTTGACCGTGAGTTGACCACTGCTTTACTGGGTTTTGATACACTCAACTACAACGTGGTATATGCGCAAATGGGCCGTGGTAAAACGGAAAAAATAGTATCCTTTGCGTTGGCAGGTATTGCCTCCACCATCGCTAAAATGGCCATGGATGCCTGCTTATTTATGAACCAGAATTTT
This sequence comes from Chitinophaga sp. 01L420, assembly GCF_056399985.1. Classification (NCBI taxonomy): domain Bacteria; kingdom Pseudomonadati; phylum Bacteroidota; class Chitinophagia; order Chitinophagales; family Chitinophagaceae; genus Chitinophaga; species Chitinophaga sp. 01L420. The sequence continues at coordinate 21,753 of NZ_JBFTSK010000068.1, read as the reverse complement.
GGTTTCATCAGCTTCCCTGATGAACTCACTACCGGTTCCAGCATCATGCCACATAAAAAGAACCCGGACGTATGGGAGCTGATCCGCTCACATGGTAATAAATTGCAGGCATTGCCCAACGAAATTGCTATGATGATCACCAACCTGCCTTCCGGCTATCACCGCGATCTGCAGCTGTTGAAAGAAAACTTATTTCCTGCTTTTCAAACACTGAAAGACTGTATCCGTATGAGTCGCCTGATGCTGGAGAATATCCGTATCAAGGAAAATATACTGGATGACAACAAGTATCAATACCTCTTCAGTGTGGAAGTAGTGAATAACCTGGTATTGCAGGGTACACCTTTCCGTGAAGCTTATAAAAAGGTGGGAATGGATATAGAGAACGGTACTTTCTCGCCAGAGAAGGCAGTAGCGCATACACATGCGGGTAGCATCGGTAATTTATGTACAGAACAAATTGCCGCGCAGATGGATGCGGTGATAAAGGGTTTTCCTTTTGAATCAGTGGATAAAGCATTGGAGCAATTGCTGAATAGCTGATGTGATAAATAGCAGCCTAATATAATTTTAGATGATAGAAACGAAGGAGCCGCTTGAATTTATCAAGCGGCTCCTTCGTTTCTATTTCCTGCCATGCGCTATTGGTATTATCTTCCCGCTTACTGAATTAATATTGACAAATTCCCCGATGCAGCCACTGCAAAGCTTTGTGCTTTGAAATATTTTTTATCTTATAGGACCAAAGATCGTATACAGCCTGCCACTTTCGTTTACTATCCTTATCAACATAAACAGTTTGAACAAATGAAAAAAAGATTTTTACAATTATGTCTTTCAGGCATCGTGCTGTCAACCTCCGCTGCTTATGCACAACAGGATCCGGGGTTGATCGCCAATGCTACAGAGCCCGAAGCAATAAGAGATGCCCGTATGCGCTGGTTTAGAGACGCACACTTTGGCATGTTTGTGCACTGGGGACTGTATAGTGTGGCTGCAGGAGAATGGAACGGAAAAGATTACGATGGTTGTGTAGAATGGATACAGAATATGGCCAATGTGCCATCATCGGAATATGCGGCGAAGTTAACGCCGCTCTTCAAACCTAAAAAAGATTTTGCGCGGGAATGGGCTAAAACAGCGAAGGAAGCAGGTTGTCGCTATGTGATCTTTACCAGCAGGCATCACGAAGGGTTTGCTTTACACGATAGTAAAACTACCACCTTTGATGGAATGGATGTTACCGGGAGAGACCTGTTCCGCGAAATCGTAAACGCCCTGCATGAACAGGGGCTACGGGTAGGCGTTTATTTTTCCCTTGTAGACTGGCATCACCCGGATGCTTATGTAGAGCATGGTATGCCAGCACCTGGTGGTGTGAAAAATGAAGGTCGCGATAATGCAAAGTATGTTGCTTACATGCATCAGCAGGCAGAAGAAATATTTTCCAATTACGGGCCTATTGATGTGGTTTGGTGGGATTACAGCTCCATGGAAATTCAAGGTGAAAAATGGGGTGCTAATGCGCTGGTAGCGATGGTGAAAAAGCATCATCCCAACATTATTATGAATAACCGGTTATACGCTTTTGAACATAACAGCGAATATACCCGTGCGAATGGTGATTTGGTGACACCCGAACAGTTTATTCCCGAAACCGGCTTTAAAGGCATGGACTGGGAATCCTGTATGACCATGAATGGAACCTGGGGATACAGTAAGAACAACCAGAAATGGCATACAGAGGAAGACCTGGTGCATAACATGATAGACATCGTTTCCAAAGGAGGCAACTACCTGTTGAATGTAGGTCCTATGGGCGATGGTACTATTCCGGGCAAAAGCATAGCACTGATGCATGGCATCGGCGACTGGATGCGCTTAAACGGAGAAGCCATCTATGGCTCCAGGGCTAATACCATCGGCAAGGTAAACTGGGGGCGTATCACTACAAAGCCAGGCAAATTCTTCCTGCATATTTTCAACTGGCCGGCAGATAATCGCTTGCACGTGCCGCTGGCACCGGATGCTGGCGTAACGCCGCAGGCTTTCTTCCTGGCAGATGCTGCGCATACACCATTAAAAATAGAAACCGATGAACGCGGATTATTTATTGATGTGAGCAGCAAAGCATTTAAAAACAGTGCTGCTACCGTGATAGAACTGGATGTGACGGGTACCTCGCTGATTGCGCAAGGCATATATCCGGAAACAGATGGCACCTATCATTTAGTAGCCGGCGATGCTATTCTCGCTAATGGAGTGGGGCTATCTGTAGGTGAGCAGGCCACCATTTACAACTGGATGTCGCTGGAAGGAACCGTTACCTGGAATATTAATGTGAAGCAATCGGGTAAATACAAAATGATTTTGAGTGCTGCCTGTACAGATGCCTCTGCCGGATCAAAGATTGCGGTAAGCGCTGGCAATACCACACTGACCGGAGTGGTAAAAGGTACTGATAACAGTTGGGGTGCTTATAAAGACTGGGAGTTAGGTACAGTGGTGTTATCGAAGAAAGGCGTGAATACTGTGCTGGTGAAAGCATTAACCAAACCAGGTTTGGGAGTGATGAATCTTCGTGGTATCCGTTTGATGCCTGTTAGCCGTTAGCCATTAGCCATTAGCTTTTAGCCTTTAGTAAATGCAGCGGAGATGAATATATGTTGGTCTTCGTTGCATTTACTAAAAGCTAAAGGCTGACAGCTAAAAGCTAATCGTTACCCCTGCAAAGAAATTAATTCCTGCCATCGGGTAATAATAATTATCATAAGCTACGCGATTGTTAGTCAGATCGTAGCTGGAGTAAGTGCTGCCATTGGGCTCATATTTTGCATCGAAAATATTATTGAGCATAAACTGTAATCCCAGTTCACGGAATAACGTTTGCGGCACTACGTAGTTAATCCGGAGGTTGCTCACAAAGTAAGCATCCAGGCTACCATCCTTGTTGGAGGTGTTGTCCATGTACTGACGACTTACATATTTACCTAATAAATCGATGTTCAGATTTTTAACCGGTTTCACAGATAACGTTAACCCACCTACGAAAGTAGGGGAGAAAGAAATATCCGTTTTGTTGAATGCCTGCGTGTGCTTTGCGTAAGCAGCATCATAGGTAACGGCCTCGTAGTCCAGTACTTTATTCTGGCTCAATGCTGCGTTGGCAGCTACGCTCACGATATTGCCCAGTTTTACGTTGCCGTTTATTTCAATACCCATGCGGTAGCTCTTCGGAATATTGGTACGCACATATGCGCCAACATTGGTAAGCTCCCCGGTTTGTACAAGTTGGTTTTTGTAGTTCATGTAGTATACATTGGCCTGTATGGCAGCAATGTTGTTATTCCAGGAATAGCCCGCTTCCACATCGCGGAGTATTTCCGGTTTAGGAGTAGCCACACCATAGTTGTTTTCAAAATCGCTTCGGTTAGGCTCTTTATGTGCAATGGCCACGGACGCAAATACGCGGTTGGTGGCATTGATGTTGTAAGAGATACCTGCCTTTGGATTGAAGAAATTATAGTTAACGTGCGCGATGTATTCCGGTGCCGCTTCGAAGCCGTCCATGTTGTACATGATATTCCGGTATTGCATATCCGCAAAGATGCTTAGTGCGGATGTGATTTTATATTCTCCTTTCCAATAGATATTAAAATCATTTTTTGCAGCAGGATAACGATAATATTCATGATCTTTTTCAAACTGCGTATCTGCCCATATTACTTTCCCGTAATGGTCGCCGGTGTACCTGTTCCAGCCGCCGCCGAGGCTCCAGTTGAATTTCTCACCAGTACGGTTTACAGAAAATACGCTGCCATAGAAATAATTATCTAACCAAAGCTGGTTAATCACATCTGCCGTATCTCTTTTCACACCATTGATGACCTGGCCTGGAATACCATAGTTGGCGAGTGGTTGAAAACCATTATAATTTTCATAGTAACCACGTCCGCGGGTGAGGTGGAAGGCCACGTTAAAATTCAGGTGAGCATTGATTTCCTGGTTGAGGAATAACTGGTAATGATCCTGCTGATAGTTATCCGTCTGGTTATCGTAAGGGCTGCCTGGTTTATCGGTACCTGCTGGATTATACGTCCGGTCGGTATTCAGCAGGGCCTGTGGTACACCATACCAGGCCTGGTATGTTTTTTCTTTTCCCGAGAAGACATTCAGCCGTATGGCTGTCTTTTTGGAAATATAGGCAGCGGAGGTATAGAAAGAACGCAGGTCAGATGTTGCGCGGTCTATATATCCGTCTGATGAAATTTGAGAAAGGCGGGCATCAATGGTGAAGTGATCGTTGATCAGTCCGGAACCTGCTTTCACAGTGTGTTTCCAGCTATTGAAAGAACCGTAGCTATTGCTGATTTCGCCATATGCTTTTTCGTTGAATTCGTTGGTGCTGAGGTTAAGGGTTGCACCGAAAGCGCTGGCGCCGTTGGTGGAAGTACCTACACCCCGTTGCAGTTGAATGCTGCTCACAGAGGAGGCAAAGTCGGGCATATTTACAAAGAAAGTTCCCTGTGACTCTGCATCGTTTACGGGGATACCGTTTACAGTAACGTTGATACGGGTGATGTCGGAACCGCGTACACGCATGCCGGTGTAGCCGATGCCGGTACCTGCGTCTGAGTTGGTTACCACACCTGGTTGCTGATCGAGTAAAATGGGTAAGTCCTGGCCCAGGTTTGCTTTTTTAATATCCGTTGCTGATATAGTGGTATTGACGAAGGGTGAATTTTTTCCTGCACGCAGACTACTGATCTCTACCGGTTTTACAAACAGGGGAGATATTTCCAGTGCAATATCTTCCTGTTGGGCATTATTATGTGCATTAATGGTTGTGCTGAAAGATTTGAAACCGATAAAACTGGCGGTTAAAGTATAGCTTCCTTTTTTAGGAAGGCGGATGCTGTAATGACCTTTGTTGTCGGTTAATGCGCCTGTTTGGTTGATAGCGATGGTCACACCTTCCAGTGGTTGGCCGCTGGTTTTACTGGTAACGGTACCGGTAACCAGGGATTGTGCATGCAAAGTGCCTGCTATAGATAGCAGCACTAATAACATTAGCTGTTTCATGTAAGTATGTCTGTTTTCTGTTCGTTCATTTCCTAACCAGCATTACCTGGTCCAGGTTCATTGGGTGTGATCTCAGCCTGAAAGTAAGGCACCCCATGTATTGTGTTACTGCAAAGGTATACTTGTATGTATTAATAATCAGAAAATATTTTTTGGGAGACAGAAATTTGCGTAATTTCCATGGATACTTCTCTCAATCATCTTTTATAAATTTTTAACCATTTAAATCTTTATTTCTGATGATCAAGCTTCAGTTAATCGGGCACCTTGGCCGCGATGTAGTGAAAAAAGAAGTCAACGGGGCATCCGTTTTTAATTTCCCGGTAGCTGTTAATGAGCGTTTTAAAAATGCGCAGGGCATACTGGAGGAAAGAACCACCTGGGTAGATTGTTCCTTGTGGGACAAAGGGAACGTAGCTCCTTATTTAACGCAGGGTGTTATGGTTTATGTAGAAGGGGCTCCAAAAGTGGAGGCTTATGTAAGCAATAGCACCGGTGCATTGTCTGGCGCTTTAAGACTGAGGGTTTTTTCGTTGCAGTTACTCAGCCGTAGGGATGAGGAAAAAAGACAGGCAACCTTAACAGAAACCCCTGTTCCTGATGCAGAACCGGTTCAGGAACAGCCCGCTGACGATCTTCCATTCTAAAAGTGTATCAAGCATTCCAATATGAAAGCCAACCATTTATGGTTGGCTTTTTGTGTTTCTTTTAAAAAGATTTGGCGGGAATGAAAATAATCCTATATTTGCACCCTCATTGCGAGGTAGAGCAGAGGTAGCTCGTCGGGCTCATAACCCGAAGGTCAGTGGTTCGAATCCGCTCCTCGCTACAAAAATAGAGCTGAAGAGCATCTAAAAGATTTAAGAGCCGAAGAAATTCGGCTTTTTTTATTTCCGTAAGTTTGAGTTGTGAAAGCAGCGTTTAATTGTCATCATGCACAAAGCAGGTTTTGTAAATATTTTCGGTAAGCCCAATGCGGGGAAAAGCACATTGCTGAACGCCATTATCGGTGAAAAGCTGGCTATTATATCTCCCAAAGTGCAAACCACGCGGCATCGTATTACAGGGGTATTAACAGACCCTGCGTATCAGATCGTATTTTCTGATACTCCGGGTATTATTGATCCCAAGTATAAGTTGCACGAGAAAATGATGGGTGCAGTAAAATCCGCCCTGGAAGATGCAGATGTGGCCTTGTTGATCATGGATGCCAAAGACTCCCTGGAAGAAAACCTGGAGATGTTTGACTCACTGAAACTGAAAGTACCTATTATCCTTATCATCAATAAAATGGACAATATCCTTAAAGAGGAAATGGCTGTTTTAATTGATCGTGCAAAGGCCTGGGGCAAAGCAACAGCGGTGGTAGCAGTGTCTGCCATGCAGAAAAAAGGTATTAAAGAATTGCTCGCAGAAATTGTAGCACTTTTACCGGATGCAAACGCTTTTTATCCTGATGACACACTAACGGATAAGTCTACACGATTTTTCGTGGCAGAAATGATCCGTGAAAAAATATTCCAGTTATTCGAAGAAGAAATTCCTTATCACACCACAGTAATTGTTACACAATTCCAGGAGAAGGAAACGCTGACAAAAATAACGGCAGAAATTATTGTTACCCGCGATACCCAGAAAGGAATCATTTTGGGCGAAAGAGGTAAATCGATCCGTGAGATAGGCACCCTGGCCCGTCAGGACATTGAAAAATTCATAGAAAGAAAAGTATTCCTGGAACTGTTTGTGAAAGTACGCGGAAAATGGCGTGATAATGATACGTTCCTGAAGGAATACGGATATTAATTATAGAAAAATTCCTGGATATATTATTCAGGTTAGTACGACAAAATATAATAAAAAATGGCAGGATTTACAGTAGCTATCGTGGGCCGTCCCAACGTAGGCAAGTCAACGTTGTTCAACCGTTTATTGGAACAACGTAAGGCCATCGTGGATGACCAGAGCGGTGTAACCCGTGATCGACAATATGGTGTTGCTGACTGGAATGGCAAAACCTTCAATGTAATTGATACTGGCGGATTTGTAACCAACAGTGATGATGTTTTTGAGCGGGAAATCCGCAAACAGGCAAAAGTGGCCATGGAAGAGGCCAACCTGATCATCTTTATGTGTGATGTAACTACAGGTATTACAGACCTGGACGCAGACGTGGCAAATATTCTCCGCCGCACTTCCAAACCGGTATACGTAGTAGTAAATAAAGTAGATAACCATCAACGCCAGCTGGAAGCCACTGAGTTTTACAGCCTCGGTTTTGAACATATTCACTTCCTTTCCTCCATGACCGGTAGCGGTACCGGTGAATTGCTGGATGAAGTAGTGACCAACATTACCCCTGAAATGGGAGATGCTACCCTCGACAATGATCTGCCGAAAATTGCGATCATCGGGCAACCGAACGTAGGTAAGTCATCCCTGCTGAATGCATTGGTAGGCGTAGAGCGTAATATCGTTTCTGATATTGCCGGTACTACCCGTGATACCATTCACACCCGTTACAACATGTTCCAGAAAGACTTTATGCTGATCGATACCGCAGGTATCAGGCGTAAGAACAAGGTAAATGAAGACCTGGAGTTTTATTCCGTTATCCGTGCGATCAAAGCAGTAGATGAGTCTGACGTGGTGATGCTGTTGCTGGATRCCGAAAAAGGCGTTACGGCACAGGATCTCAGCATCTTCAGTCTGGCTACCCGTAAAGGTAAAGGCATTGTGGTGCTGGTGAACAAGTGGGATATGATGGAAAAAGGTACCAACACCGCCAGAGATTATGAAAAAGAACTGAAGAAGCGCCTGGCGCCTTTCTCCGATGTTCCTATCATCTTTACCTCTGTAACAGAGAAACAACGTATTTTCAAAGCGATAGAAACCGCGCTGGAAGTATATGATAACCGTCAACGCAGAATCCAGACTTCCGTATTAAACGAAATTCTGTTGAAAGCGATTGAAGCGTATCATCCGCCGGTAGTAAGAGGTACCCCTATCCGTATTAAATATGTTACGCAGCTGCCTACGCACACGCCGGCATTTGCCTTTTTCTGTAACCTCCCGGATGACGTGAAAACACCGTATCGTAACTACCTGGAAAACCAGATCCGTACGAATTTCAACTTTACTGGGGTGCCATTGAAGATATTCTTCAGACAAAAATAGCCGTTTCGCTAAAAAAGAGATGACAGGATTTTGTAATTTATAAAATTTGTATACCTTTGCGGCGGTTTTAAAAATAAAACAAACAATCAAATGAAAAAATTATTCGTATTCGCTGTTGCTGCAGGTATGTTCTTTGTAGCTTGTAACGGTGGTAGCACTCCAGCTGCTGATTCTACTGCAACTACAACTGTTGACACTATGAACGCTGCTCCAACTGCTCCGGCAGCTGCTCCAGTTGATTCTGCTGCTCACGTTGATTCTTCTGCTGCTGCTCACGTTGATTCAGCTGCTGCTGCAACTCCAGCTAAGTAAGAGATTATTATATCAAATAATATCTTTCTTGCAAGAAATTAAGAAGCCCATCGCTTATGCGGTGGGCTTTTTGATTATACTTAAGGGTTAGTTACTCTACGTATCCTTTTGGCGCCATAATCGGCTATTAAAAGGTCTCCATTTGTACGCAAAGCTACGCCCGTAGGGTACACCAAATTAGCGGCAGCAGGCAGGCCGCCATCACCCAATACCATTCCTCCTCCTGCAATGGTGGTGATGATGCCGGTTGAAATGGCTATTTTACGTACCCGCGCATTTGAATAGTCTGCCAGGATGATATTCGCCATCTTATCTACCAGCAACCCGATGGTACCAACACGGGCATTTACAGCGGGGCCGCCATCACCTCCACCCCCATACATGCCATCACCCGCAATAGTGCTGATGGTTCCACTACTATTTACTTTACGGATACGGTTGGCACTGGCAATATATACATTGCCAAGTGTATCTGCTGCGACGCCGGTAGGATATTGCACTACTGCATTGATGGCCGGAATACCATCGCCGTTATAGTTTTGCATGCCATTGCCGGCAAGGGTGCTGATGATACCTGCCGTATTTACCTTGCGTACGCGATGATGAGCCCAATCCGCGATATACATATTTCCTGCTTTATCAAATGTTACATCTTGTGGCGAACTCAATCTCGCATTAATGGCAGGCCCTCCATCACCGTTGTTCGGCAGCGTAGTACCACCATTGCCTACTACTGTAGTAATAATGCCAGCGGTGCTTATTTTCCGGATACGGTCATTACAGGCAATATAAATGTTGCCGGTTTTATCTACCGTAATTCCCTGGATAAATCCCAGGCTGGCAACAGTAGCCAGGCCTCCATCACCACTAAATCCATTGATACCGGTACCTGCTATAGTACTGATAATACCACTCGTATTTACTTTCCTGATCCGGTTGTTGCCCACGTCAGAAATATAGAAGTTCCCGACAGCATCTGCTGCAACACGGCGGTTGTTGTATAATTGTGCAGCAGTAGCCAGTCCTCCATCTCCACTAAATCCCTGTGTACCATTACCAGCCACCGTAGTAATCACCGGCGTGGCAAGCACTTTTACCACCACATCTGCCGGCTTATTGGTGATGGTGTTTATACCGTTGGCGCCATCTTTCTTACAAGCTGCCACCACACATAAGAATGAAATACTAATGAGATAGATTGTTTTTTTCATCATTAATGAATTTTGAAGGTTAGATGAAATGTATCTGCCGGATTTTATTCATTATAGGAAAGGGGAGTAAAATTCTCCATCAGTAATGGTATACTTCTTACCTGAAGTACTACCTATCAGTACTCCTGAAAAGGTACCTTTGGCGGCATTAGCTGTGACGCTGGTAACGGTTAGTGTCATACGTCCGTTATCATCATTAACAGAGGAGCCAAGGCCTTCACCATTATAGACATAGTTCATAATAAATGTATTGGGAGCAGCATTGTCATTTGCAATAAAAATGCTATTGGTCTTTATGCGGGTATCGCAATAGAAGACAACTTCAAATGCTTCACTGAAATTAGAGATATTAACAGCTGTCATTATGTAATTATTTGCAAAAGCGGATGAATTCTGGGAAGCATTTTGGATGCCTGCTGATTCAAGTCTGCGCGGAACGCCGTTTATGTTAAATTTTACATAGTAGGCAGGTCTGGTACTGTTAATAGTTTCATCCCCACCCTTTTTGCAGGAAACAAAAAAAGTAGAGAGCATACCGATGAGGCATAATAGTGAAAAAATCTTTTTCATGTGAGGAGGTTTTATGTATGTTAGAGGTGTAATGACTGTTGTAAGTATATGGGTAGGAATCCAAATTAATTAACCGGATCTTTTTTCTATATAATAAACATCATTGCTGAAGGGTGACCCCGGTAGAAAAGGGAAACCGGGTGTTACATACCAGGATAGTAAATAGCGTTTCATAACAGGTGTTTATTGATATTGATTGATCATATTGGGTCAAAAATATCTCACCTATCAGATAATAAAATGGGCAATTGGAGGATGCCTTTGTTATTTGGTATATGACCTGTTTAGCGGGTTAAATGGAATTGATGCGTATTGTTTTTTGGAATATTTCTGCTACCAGCTTATTTTTCCCGTTCCTTGACGCATGTAGCGGTTCGGGAAGATATTTTAACGTCACTTCACTTTTTGTTGGCGAAAAAGCAGTTATGTATTTTAGGTTAATGATGGTGGAGTCATGTATTCTGCAAAAATTCAGGGATGTTAAATAATCTTCCCAGATACCTATACCAATAGTGGTGATGATCCCTTTCAAATGCGTATCATTTTCATCTTCTCTAATAAAAATTTCTGTGTACTGATTGTTTGATTTACAATAAATCAGGTTTTTTGCTTTTACGAAATAGGTGCCCTCTGATCGTCTGAAGGAGATGGTTTGTTCATCCACCTGGTCCGTTGTCAGGTTGGATAATAGCACATTTATTTGTCTGGCGCCATCATCGCCAGGACGTTTTTGCCAGAATTTATCCAACACTTCTTCCAGTTCGTCCGGCATATAAGGCTTTGGAAGATAGTCTATACCGCAGCGGCGGATATCTTTTATATTATGATCAATATGCGCGGTGGTGAATATTACATCAAAGGGTATCTTTTTGAATTTCTTCAGCAAATAAAATCCTCCTCTTGGGTTGTCGTGCAGCGCTATATCAAGAAATATTACATCTGGCTGATGTGTGCTGATAGCGATGAAAGCCGCTTCTATGGTATCACATACGCTCAGCACCTGGATGCGGCTATCCGTTGCCGCCAGTAGTTTTTTCAGCCGGTTACTATGTACAGGTTCATCTTCAACAATAATACTTGTAATAACGTCATTCATTTTATCAGGCGTTTACTGGAAATGAAAATATTGCTTTGGTACCCGTTGGATTTCCTTGTTGGTCAGACAGGTCAATGATTTCAAAAGAAGTGCTGCCATAGTCAGGTTTCCAGAATGTTATTAATTTTTCCACCAGCTGTAAGCCGTAGGGAATCCTTTGCGGATCTCTTTTTTCTTGCGATTTTTTTCTGCCAATGCCATCATCTTCTACCGTACAAACCATCCTGTCGTTGTGCTGTTGAACAGTGACCTGTAACGTTCCTCCGTGTTCTTTGGTAAATCCATGATGCAAAGCGTTTTCCACCAATACCTGGAAAACCATGGGTGGTACCAGTATATTCGATGGATCAACGAATCTGTCAATGTTCAACTGATATTTGATATGTCCCGGCGGGTATTTAAGTTGAACAAGATGATAATAATCTTCCAGGAATTGAAGATCTTCTTTCAGGGTGACTGTTTTCTCAAAAGAATTTTTTAGCACATTCCTGATAAGCCGGCCGAATCGCATGAGGTAGTTGTCGGCAGCAGCTTTGTCATTGGATGCGATGAACTCATTTACTGCTGTAATGGAATGGCTGACAAAATGCGTATCGAGTCTTGCTTTGAACGCTTCCTGCTGTAGTAATATCTGATTCAGCTGGTGTTCCTGTTTCTTTTTTCTCATGTGTAGCCGGAAACTACCTGTTATGAGCAGCAGCAGTGCAACAGCTGTTATTATACCGATTCCCAATCTTGAATTATTCCTGGCTTCTGTGAGTGCCAGTTGTTTTTCGCCGGCAGTTTTCGTGGCGATTTCTTTTTTATCAAAGTCATACTTTAGACCCAGGCTGGTAATGGTTTTTATTTTTTCATTACTGAACAGACTATCATGATACATGGTTTTTTTCTGATAGCTTTCCAGCGCAGCTTTGTAGTCGCCATTTAGTTCATGAGCGGTGGCCAGGCTTTCATAATCATGTAGCAGATTACTCAAGAGGCCTAGGTCTGAGGCCAGGGCTACGGATTTTTGCAGGTTATCAATACTGCGGTTGAGCAATGTTTTTTTTGACAGTTTAGCCAGACTATCCGGTAATGATGCCTGGTTGTTTTCTTTCACCATCGATAAATAGGTATTGCCGATATTTCCGAAATTAGTGCTCATCAGTTTTTGATCGCCCAATTCCTTATTTATGTTCAGGGCTTCAAAATGGGTTTTTAGTGCTTCCGGAAATTTTTTCAAATCGGCGTATGTCAGTCCCAGTTCATTTAAGGCGAGGGCAAGACCATCCTTGCTATTAAGATCCTGATAAATGTGTAATGTTTTTTGAAGGAATTCCATTGCTTTTACATAGTCGCCTTTATCTCTGTATATAGTGCCAATATTGTTCAATGCGTCTGCCAGAAACAGTTTGTTATCATTTTTCTCCAGCCGGTCTTTCGCCAGCAGCAGGTATTGTAACGCTTTTTCGTAGTCGCCTGTTTTTTCATAGATAAGGGTCAGATCATTCAGTACTGCGGGGAATATGTAGGTATCATTGACTACTTCACTTACTTTGAGGGCGCGTAGTTGATAGTCCATCGCTTTATCATAGATATCTATTGCCAGATAAGTATTGCCAATAGCATTTAGCGCTGCAGCTATCCAATATTTATCATCCACCTGTTGAAATACTTTCAATGCTTTTGTGTAGGTTTCGATCTCTTTATAATGGTTGTTTTCTTCCGAGTATGCTCTTCCAACTCCCATCATTGCTTTTCCTACCCATAAAGTGTCTTTATTAGCCTCGCTTTGTGTGACCAGTAGGGAAAAATATTGCCGGCCGGCAGCGCCATTATGTAAATTCAGATAGGCTTGCGCTAAGTTGCCCAATACATCAGGATTAGAATGATCGCCTATTTCGTCATTTATTTTTAATGCCTGCAGCCAGTACGCAATGCATTTATTCATATCACCATCAAAAGTGAAATCATTTCCCCACGAGAGATACACCTCACTGATATCCTTTTTGTTCTTGTGATCTGTACACAGTTCCAGCCAAAGTTGTCTGTATTTGGTATGATTGGCGGTGTCCTTCATGATATGGTAATAGCTACCAATATTGCGGAGCAACTTTTTTCTAATGTTATAATCGTTTAACTCTTCCGCTACTTTTAACCCTTTTAAGGAATATGCGATGGCTTTTGCATAATCCTGTTTCATAGAAGCAGCGATTCCCATTGTTTTATAAGACTGTGCGATTCCTGATTGCCAATGTAGCTTTTCGGATAGCAGTACCCCTTTTCCTGCATAGGCTGCGCATTCATCGGGATTATTGACAGCATAGTAATTTTCACTGAGGTTCAGCAGGCATTTTACTTTACTGGTGTCTTCTCTCATGCCACGTAGGGCGGAGAGCAGGGAATCTATTAGTGGTTGTCCTTCTTTTTGGGCAGTGAGTGTTTGCAGGTTTACCATCAGTAAAAATGCCATCATGCCAACATGGAGTTTCATCAGGATATTTTTTATTCAACTGGACGTATCAGGGGAATCATTCCGGAGAAATCGGAATCCTGTTTAATTTACGAAAAAAGCAGCCGGTTCGTTTGTGAACCGGCTGCTTTTTATTTATCAGAAAGAAGTCATGTGACTAGTCTTCCAGTATACTCGCTAAATTCATTAATTCATCCTGTTTATACGCATCCTTGTCATCCCGGAAGCATTTGGATAATTCTTCCAGCAGGAATTGTATCAGCCGTTTATTGGATTGTGGCTTGAAGTAAGAGGGAACAGATGGTACCTGTACCCTTTTGAGGTAGGTATCTACATCCTGTTGGGTATAGATCTGACCTTGAATGGGATCTATAAAAAATAAGATCCGGTGGTCGGAAGGGTCTATCGGACCGGAGAAATCAACGTAGCTGTCGAAGTAAGCCAGGATGAACTGCCTGGGTATATTGACCGCATATACCGGTAAATCCAGCATGGCGCATAAGGCCGAATAGATGATACCGTTGGTAATTGGATTCCCTTTTTTGGATTCTATGACCTGGTTAATGAAAAACTGATTTTTGCGCTGATAGGAAACTTCTTCTCCTTTGAGGCCAAAATAGTTATAGATCATGCTGTTCAGCACATTGATCTGTTCCAGTGGTGTAAGATAATTATTTAGTTCCAGCCAGATATTACGTTTGATACGGTCTATCTCTGTGATAATCTGGGAATCGATCAGGTCGGGGAACTGGTACCTGGCGGCCAGTATGGCGCCCTGCAACAGGTCCTGCATTTCCGAAAGTCCCCATACACGTAACGCTGCCTGCAAATCCTGGTAATGTACCCGATGAATCAGCAGTTCTATCCTTTCCTGAATAGCTTCGTCAATTGTATTCTCCCACAAATTCTCCAGGTTTGGAATAATATCTTTACCGTACAGTAATATTTTACTGGCAACAGTATCAAATACCTCCAGATCCGGATCATCCAACAGGTGGAACAAAGCGTTTATTTCTCTGTTTTCGTTCATACCATTATTATGATCATGTGGTAATCATCAAATAATGTGATCCTGTTGGCAAATTAAATAATAAGCATATCACTCACACTGCAGTTATTATCATTGCCTCCATTTTTCATCATATTCTTACCACTGCGTTACTCAGCTTTCTTCTTTCTGGGTGGTGCTTTTTTCTTTGGTGGATTAGCTTTAGCTTCTTCTATTATTGCTTTGGCTTCTTCTACCGTTAAATCAGCTGCCGTATCAATTTTCTCTTTCGGTATTTTAAAGTTCTTCAGACCTTGTTTAATATAAGGACCATACGGGCCTTTCAGGATCTGTATTTTTTCTTTTTCAAATATTTTGATGGTTCGTTCGTCTTTTGCCGTACGTTTTTCTGCAATCAGTGGTGCTACTTCATCCAGTTCAACGGTGTAAGGGTCCATTTCCTTCTTCAGGGAATAGAATTTCTTATCGTGTTGGGCATATGGACCAAAACGACCGATATTCACCACTACATCAGAATCTTCAAACTGACCCAGGTTACGGGGCAATTTAAACAATTCCATGGCTTCGTCCATGGTGATGGTTTCGATGCTTTGGGTCGCTTTTAATTTTGCAAAACGAGGTTTTTCCTCATCTTCCACACTGCCTATCTGGATCATGGGACCATAGCGACCCATGCGGGCCACGATTGGTTTGCCGGAAGCGGCATCTGTTCCCAGCGGACGTTCTCCTTTTACACGTTCTGCATTTTCCAGGGTGTTTTCCACATCTTTATGGAAAGGGAAATAGAATTCGCTGATCATATTGTTCCACACCTTCTTACCGTTGGCAATTTCATCGAATTCTTCTTCAATTTTGGCGGTAAAGCCGTAGTCCATTACATTATTAAAGTATTGGTTGAGGAAGTCGGTCACGATCATGCCCAGATCAGTAGGGAACAGTTTTGATTTTTCTGCGCCGGTATTTTCTGATTCGGTTTGTTTGCTGATCTGATCCGCCTTCAGTACCATGATGCGGTAATCTCTTTTAATCCCTTCTTTATCTCTTTTTTCTACATAATTACGCTTCTGTATAGTGGTAATGGTAGGAGCGTAGGTAGATGGACGGCCGATGCCCAGTTCTTCCAGTTTCTTTACCAGGCTGGCTTCCGTGTAACGCGGAGCCGGGCGGGAGAATCTTTCAGTGGCCTTCATTTCTTTCAGGTCCAGGGATTGTTTTACCGCCAGTGGAGGTAAAGATCCTTCCTGTTCATCTTCCTGTTCTTCCTCATCATCGTGGCTTTCCATATATACTTTCAGGAAGCCATCGAATTTCAGTACTTCACCGCTGGCAGTCAGTTCTTCGTGGTTGGTAGAGATATCGATTTTGGCGATGGTCTTTTCCAGTTCCGCGTCTGCCATCTGGCTGGCGATGGTACGTTTCCAGATGAGTTCATACAGTTTGCGGGTATCGCTGTCATCTACTGTGGTGTTTTCCATGTAGGTAGGACGGATGGCCTCATGCGCTTCCTGTGCGGACTCATTTTTATTTTTGAATTTGCGGTGTTGATGGTATTTATCACCGAAACTTCCTTTAATAGCTTTTTCAATTTCACCCACAGCGGTATCGGACAGGTTTACGGAGTCTGTACGCATATAGGTGATATTACCGCTTTCATACAGTTTCTGGGCCAGCAACATGGTTTTGGAAACGCTGTAGCCTAGTTTACGGCTGGCTTCCTGTTGGAGGGTAGAGGTGGTAAATGGCGCTGCGGGCGATTTTTTACCAGGTTTAACCTGTATGTCTTTTACGGTATAGGCAGCGGCAACGCATTGCTGGAGGAATTTCTCCGCGTCTTCGGCTGTTTTAAATTTGCCGGGGCCATCTGCCTTAAAGGAAATACTCTTACCATTAATATCTTTACCGGTAAAATAAGCCTCTACTTTAAAGGTGCTGACAGACTGGAAGTGGTTGATTTCTCTTTCACGTTCAACAATCAGTCTTACCGCCACGGATTGTACACGGCCGGCAGACAGGGAATTACGCATGCTCATTTTACGCCACAGTACCGGGGAGATTTCAAAACCCACGATCCGATCCAGTATACGGCGGGCCTGCTGTGCATTCACACGGTCCATATCCAGTTTACGTGGATGCTGAACGGCGTTTTCTATAGCAGGTTTGGTAATTTCATGAAACACAATGCGTTTGGTCGTTAACGGATCCAGGTTCAACACCTCACACAGATGCCAGGAAATGGCTTCTCCCTCACGGTCCTCATCCGTTGCCAGCCATACCTCCTCGGTATCCTTCGCCAGCTTCTTCAACTCTTTCACTACCTTTTCCTTATCTTCCGGTATAACATACTTAGGCTTAAAGTTATTTTCGATGTCTATCCCCATATCATCCTTTTCCAGATCACGGATGTGACCGAAGCAGGACCTGACTTCAAAGTCCTTGCCTAGTATTTTTTCTATGGTCTTGGCTTTCGCCGGGGACTCAACTATAACTAAATTTTTTGCCATGTATGCTTCTTTAATGCGCTGCTAAATACGCAAAATTCTGTAAAATAATTACTTCAATGAATTCTGCAATGATATAAAAGTCACCTCAAATTAAAAAATAAGACCACTTTTAAACGTTAAAATACGTTGTAATGTAATGAAAAAAACGGGGACCCGCTAAAACACGTATATTAGAAACCACGAATCATGCACGTATTTGAATAATTCCGGTCGCAGTTGCAGCAAGTGATCTGTCCGGAGATCAGACAGCCGGATATACGGATATCAGGCAGTTTGTTATTTTAAAATTAATTATAATGGATATAGTAATTGTTGGCACTGGCAATGTTGCACATTGTTTCGGACACCTCTTAAAAATTCATGGCCACCAGATAAAACAGGTGGTCAGCAGGCAAATGGCACATGCACAGGAGCTGGGGGAGATGCTGAATGCCTCCTATACAGATGATTTACAGGATATTAATATGGAGGCAGACATCTACCTGCTGGCCGTCAGTGATGCCGCCATTACTGAGCTGAATGACCAGTTGCGGCTGGGCAAGCGCATTGTGGTGCATACAGCGGGCGCTGTTCCACTAACAGCCATCTCCCGGATATCGGCCAACACCGGGGTATTATATCCTTTACAATCCATCCGCAAGGAAATTAAAAATTATCCGCCTATACCTGTTATGCTGGAAGCCAGCAATGACGAGGTGYTACGGCGGCTGCAGTCCCTGGCCCAGAGTATTTCCGGCAGTGTAACTGTCACTTCCTCCGCCCAGCGGCTGAAGTATCACCTCACCGCCGTGCTTTGCAATAATTTCACCAACCACCTCTTTGCCCAGGCAAAAGCATATTGTGAAAAAGAGCAGCTGGACTTTTCCCTGCTGCAACCTATTATAAAGGAGACATTTGACCGCCTGGAAAAATATTCACCAGAAACGGTCCAAACAGGTCCGGCGCTGCGCCAGGATGAAATCACTATGAGCCTGCACCGGGAATTGCTGGCCAATGATGAATATTTGCAACTGGTGTACCAGGTGATGTCCGATGCTATTTACCAATTCCATAATAAATAGAGAATTACAATTCTTAATGGGTAATTGGCTATTTTTGGCCCCATGAACGTATTGGCTTTATTTAAATCTATCACCACTTTTGTGCTGGATGTAGATGGTGTACTTACCGATGGTACCCTGCAATTACTGCCAGGGGGAGAAATGTCCCGCAGAATGAATATCAAAGATGGCTATGCTTTGCAGCTGGCCGTGAAAAAAGGATATCGGGTGGTGATCATCTCCGGAGGAAAATCAGAAAGTGTGGTAAGCAGGTTACAGGGACTTGGCATTAAGGATATTTATACCGGCATACATGATAAGCAGGAAAAACTGCAGGATTATGTATTTGAACATGAACTGCGATGGGATGAAATATTATATATGGGAGATGATATCCCGGATTATCTGCCCATGCAACTGGTAGCTTTACCCACCTGCCCTGCAGATGCAGCCCCTGAAATAAAAAGTATTTCAAAATATGTATCCCCTTTGCCCGGAGGCCACGGGTGTGTAAGGGAAGTAATGGAAAAAGTGCTGAAACTGAATGGACATTGGCTAATGGATGAAGGCATTGCATCGAAATAATAAAAGAGAAAACTATGAAGCTCTGGGCTGCATTTTTTAAATTGATCAGATACCCTAATCTGATATATATTGGCCTTACCCAGTTTTTACTGCAATACTGTGTGGTAGAACCGGTGCTGCGCAGCTCTGGTGAGGAACCATCACTGCCAGTTCCACAATTTGTACTACTCAGCTTGTCTACCATACTGGTGGCTGCTGCCGGCTATATTATCAATGACTATTTTGATATTAATATAGACATTGTCAATAAACCGGAGAAGATGGTGCTGGACAAAATTATCAGCCGGCGCTGGGCCATGGCCTGGCATACGCTGCTTAACATGGCCGGGGTATCACTGGGTTTTATGGTGGCCTTTAAAACAGGACAGTTCTATCTGGGTTTCACCCAGGTGATCTGTTCCCTGCTCCTGTGGTTTTATTCCACTTCTTTTAAACGGCAGGTGCTCATCGGGAATGTGGTGATTTCGTTGTTAACTGCACTGGCCGTGGTAGTAGTAGGATTTTACGAGAAACAGATCTATCATAGTTTTGAAGCCATTATGTCGGCCACCGGCAGAAAGCTGATACAGATCATCGGCGTATATGCGTTGTTTGCGTTTCTTATTTCCATGGTCAGGGAAATTGTGAAAGACCTGGAAGATATGATGGGCGACAGCAAAGACGGTTGCCGCACCCTGCCTATTGCCTGGGGGGTACTGTCGGCCAAGCGTTTATGCAATGTGTTGTTACTGGCGCTGGCCATCATTATCCTGGCAGTAGAAATCCGGGTATRGATACTGGGCTGGTATATTGCGATCGGTTACCTGCTCCTGTTTGTACAGGTGCCATGCGGGTACATTTATTTACAGCTGAAAAAAGCCAGTCTGCCGGAGCACTATCATAAAGTGAGTTCCCTGGTAAAGGTGGTAATGCTGACAGGCATTTTATCCATGATATTTTTTAAAATTTATTTATAGAGATGTATAAAGGATCACCCGTAATTCTGGCATCGCAGTCGCCCCGCAGAAAGCAGTTGCTGGAGCAGGCCGGCATTCCTTTCCAGGTGAAGGTTGTAGAAACAGCAGAAACGTTTCCTCCGGAACTGGCGGTACCGGACATCCCGGTACATATTGCCCGTCAGAAGGCAGCGGCCGTAAGGGATCTCTGTGAATCCACTGATATTATTGTGGCTGCCGATACAGTGGTGGTGCTGGATGACAGCATCATTGGCAAACCAAAGGACCGGGAAGATGCTATTGGCATCCTTACCCGCCTGAGTGGAAGAGAACATCGTGTAGTCACCGGCGTTATAATACAGCAGGGCGCAAAGGAAGTCGCCTTTTCCAAAACGACTTCCGTGTATTTTAAGCCGCTGAACGCAGAACAGATCACTTATTATGTAGATCATTTCAAGCCCTTTGATAAAGCGGGTGCTTACGCCATCCAGGAATGGATTGGTGCAGTTGGGATAGACAGTATTAATGGTTGCTTCTATAATGTAATGGGACTCCCCGTTAGCAGAGTAGTAGAAGAACTGGAAAACTTTTAGTAATAAGAACGGCGCTGTGAACAGCGCCGTTTTTGTTTACGATTGGTTTTTGCTTATTACATTTCTTTATTCCAGTACAAGAATATTCACGTCTTTATTTTTCAGCCAGCCGGCTTCTCTCAGTTTCTGTAAGTTAATAGTACCTACCACGTAACGCCATTCTGTAGATTCGTATTTCTCAGAGATGTTGAAGAACTCTGCCAGATCTACCTGATCAGGTGTCTTGTAGCGCAGGTATATTTTCAGATTTACATCATTGGTAAAGCTGGGCTGATTATTTTGTTTAATCTTTTTATACTCGTAGCGATAGTTGTATAACAATGCGGAGATGTCGGACAGTACGGCACTACCGGTAGCGGTACCACCGGCACCTTTACCTACAAAGAATTGTTTGTCGGTGAAAGCACTTTCCAGCAGGATGCCATTGTATTCATTGTATACATCGTAGAGCAGGTTGTGTTCTTTGATCAGGTGCGGCAGTACGTATGAGAATACGTGTCCGTTCTGACGGCGGCACTGGGCAATCAGTTTGATGGTACAGTTTCTTTGTTTGGCAAATTGTATATCAAAATCGTTCAGGTGATGAATACCGAAGTTGAATACTTCTTCCGGTTTTACGAAAGTACCAAAGGCATGGAGGAGGAGGATCACGATTTTGAATTTCGGATCATATCCTTCGATGTCGAGGGTAGGGTCGGTTTCAGCGAAACCCAGGTCCTGCGCTTGTTGCAGGGCCGTAGCAAAGCTGAGATTTTCTTCAAATATTTTTGTAAGAATATAATTCGTTGATCCGTTGCAGATACCTTCTACGGCATTCAGCAGGTCATTATCATAATATTCTTCCAGGTTGCGGATAATGGGAATACTGGCGCAACTGGACGCTTCATACAGGAATGGCACTTTGTTTTCTGCCTGCAGCTGATACAGTGCTGGCAGGTTTTCAGCGATCATGCGTTTGCTGGCGCTTACTACTGCTTTGCCATTGCGGAGCGCTGTACTCACAATTTCAAAAGCTGCTTCGGTTTCATTGATCAGTTCTACTACTACGTCAATGGTAGGATCTTCGAGGATTTCATTTTTATCGGTAGTAAAATAACTGCTATCGATAGGTCTTGATTTATTAGGGTCTTTAATACAGATTTTTTTGATCCGTGCATTAATACCTTTTGTTCTGTTCAAAACCGTTCAAAACC
>NZ_JBFTSK010000067.1:0-35711 GCF_056399985.1 Chitinophaga sp. 01L420 | reverse complement strand
CTTCAATGGCGATAAGTCGTGCCACCTGATATCCCCGGTGCCATAGGTGAGTACTAATCGTTGCTGGTCTACCTGCACCGTTACAATATCACCTGCATATTCCGTAATAGCCGCGGGATCGGTTGTCACATTCCAGCTATCGTCATACGCCTGAATGATGTTGCCTTCCGCCACTAATTCTCCCATGCAGGCCATCGTTTGTCTGTTTACCAGTAATAGTCTGCCGAACCGGGTGAATGCCAGCAAGGTGGTATCGCTCAGAAACAATGAAATAAAATTCAGGGTATCCGGATCTCCGCTGTCGGAGTAGCCGGCGGCTGATGCAAACAGATCTGCCTGTTCCAGTCTGGCGGTGTTTTCGAAAGAAGGGAACGCAAAAATTTCGATGCCTTCGCTGTTGTGGGGGCCTGTCACAAATTCATTTCCGTTGGGTGAGAAATTACCGGCAATCCGATCATTGCAGGATAGCAATTCCTGCAGCACTATTTTTCCATCGGTAAGCTGTACCAGAAACAGGCTGGCGTCGTCCTGACCGGCAGCTACTTCCATCAGCACTTTTTCTTTATCCGGTGTGGCCATGAAGTTGTAATTGTTTTCCTGGTGGCCATCCAGTGTATAATGATCGAGCATGGCAAAGTCGGCGCAGCGAATCACGTATAAGTGGTCTGGATCTCCGGGCGCGATGATCCAGAGTAGTAAATTATCCGGACTGAAAAAACAGTTGGCACCAGTAAAACTATTCCAGGGCTCATGCGTAAATGTCCAGCGTAACTGTCCTGCGGCATCAAAGATCCGGATATCGTTATAGCCGGATACGCCAATCAGGCTGGCGTCTGCATTGGCGCTGATATGACAGGAAACATAACGGATATTTTGCGCCTGCAGATCTCTTCGCCAAACTTCCTTTAAATCCTTGTCCAGCCGTATTACTTCCGGCCTTTCTTCAAAGCTCAGGAGATAGCCGCCATCGGTTAAGGATATGATACTGGCGCCTTTAATGCCGGGTGATAGTTGTTGGGAGATGGGTAACGCGATCTCTAAAAAAGTTCCACTCATAAATATTGGTTACTTAAATATAGGGTAATTATTTCAGGTATCACCTTCCGCTGCAGAGAATCATTTTTTTGTCTTACTTTTCCATTCAATCGTATCCCTGTAAACCGGATAACTGTGTGATAGAAGCCTGGTATTGAAGTTTGTGTAATCATCTAAAACCTTATGTCATGAGTACGCAAGTCCCTACGCTCAAGGAAATTGCTAAACGCCTGAATATTTCTGTCTCTGCTGTTTCAAGAGCTTTACATAATCATCCCAGTATTGGCCTGAGAACCAGTGCCAGGGTGCATCAACTGGCCGCTGAACTCAACTATGAACCCAACCAGGTGGCCCTGTCTTTTAAAAGAAGTAAAACCTCGATGATAGGGGTGATATTGCCCAATCTGAACCAGGACTTTTTTGCCGCTATCGTAAGTGCCATTGAAGATGTGGCCTATCGTAAAAACTATACGTTGTTACTGGGTCAATCCCGCGATGAGGAAGACCGGGAAAAACGATTGGTGGAATCCATGAAAAGCCATCGGGTAGATGGTGTGCTGGTATCTATTGCAAAAAATACCGCCGATTATGCCCACTTCGATTTGCTGAAGAAAATGAATATTCCCGTGGTGTTTTTTGACCGCATTCCCCGCATGCCCGATATCCACTACATTGCCAGTGAGCTGGAATCCGGTATGGAAGCAGCTATCCGCTTCCTCGTAAAAAAGAAGCACCGCAATATAGGGATGATCAACGGCCCGGATAGTTTGCTGGCCAGCAAAGAACGGCTCGAAGGGTATATGCATGCCCTGCAGAAACTGAGGATTAAAATAGACCTGGGCAGTGTGGTATCTTCTAATTTATCAAAAGAAGGTAATCAGCAGGCCATGCAACAGATCCTTGATATGAAACGCAGACCCACAGCGATTATTACCTTCAATGACTATGTCGCCATGGATGCCATCAAGTATGCGAAGAAAGCGGGCATTAAGATCAATGAAGACATTTGTTTTGTGAGTTTTGCGAATGAACCTATCTGCAATTACATGGACAATCCACCTATGGCTTCTGTAGAACAGTTCCCTTACAAACAGGGAGAGAAGGCGACGGAAATTCTGTTGCAGTTGCTGGAAGGAGATAATAAAACTGAGAGTGGTACTGCCTTTCATAAAATTTTATTGCCACCACAATTAATCATACAYGAACCCCAGCTATAATTTTACTCAATCGTTTGATGGTGATTCCTGTGAGGTGATCATGTACTTTGGCAGTATCATCCTTAATCAACGATTGTATGTATACAGATTTCCACCACCAGGTTGGTATTGTTACCGGTGCCGGCTCAGGTCTGGGCCTGGCGATTGCACGGAAGTTATCGGAAGCCGGTGTGAAGCTGGCTTTGCTGGATAAAAATCCTTCTTTGCTGAAAAGTGCGCAGTCGCAGTTTTCCGGCGAAGTGGAATTGTATGCCGTAGACATCACGGATGAAGGCGCCGTGAAAGATGTGATAGACCTGGTAAAAAGCCGGTTCGGAAAAATAGATATCCTCGTTAACAGCGCCGGTATCACCGGTATGACGAATCTCAAAAGCCATGAAACAGACACTGCTAACCTGCGCCTCGTATGGGAGGTGAACTTCATGGGCTCCTGGTATACCGGTAAACATGTACTGCCTTATATGCTGGAGCAAAACTACGGACGCATTCTGCACATTGCTTCCATTGCAGGCAAAGAAGGCAACGCCGGTATGTTGGCGTATTCCGCTTCCAAATCTGCTGTTATTGGCATGACCAAAGTACAGGGTAAGGATTATGCAGAAACAGGTATTACTGTGAATGCGTTGGCCCCTGCGGTGATCCGTACCGCATTGGTGGATGCCATGCCTGTGGAGCAGGTAAAATATATGACCGATAAAATTCCCATGAAGCGCTGCGGCACACTTGATGAAGCCGCTGCTATGGCTTTATACATCGTTTCTCCGCAAAATAGTTTTACTACCGGATTCACCTTTGATTTGTCCGGTGGCCGCGCTACCTACTAAAACAGATTTCTATGGATAAAAGGGAAATATTTCATCCCGAAAAAAAAGACCGTCATTTTTCTACCGGCGCTTATTCTGATGCAATTGCAATAGATGGCTGGTTGTATATCAGCGGACAAGGTCCCATCGATTTTGCCAAAGCCTCTTTTGCATTGGGAACCATTGAAGCAGAAACCGCGCTGACCCTGCATAACCTTCGCTGCATTGTAACTGCCGCTGGTGGCACCGTAGAGAGTATCGTGAAATGTACGGTGCACCTGGCAGATATCAACGACTTCCCTGCCTTTAATAAAATTTACGCCGACTTCTTTTCCGGTATAAAACCCGCGAGAACGACTGTGCAGTCGGTGTTAGGCAGCGGTATCAAAATAGAAATAGATGCCATTGCAAGGATTGCGTGATTGCTTTAAATAAAAATTAACCGCAGATGGAATATCAAATAGATCCGACAAAAATGCCGGTAGGAGTGGTTGGACTGGGTTTAATGGGATGTAGTATTACGGCTTGTTTGCTGATGGCCGGTCACCCGGTGATTGCAGTGGCCCCGGTAGCGGTGGATCTGCAGCATGCAGCCAAACGGATCACTGAACATCTGAGCAGATCCGCAAAGGAAGGACTGACCACCAAAACACCCGCCACCTGTTTGCAGCAACTCTCCATCACAGAAGAGTATGCACAACTGGCCAACTGTGTGCTGGTGATTGAATGCACCCTGGAAAACCTGGTGATCAAGAAAACAGTATACGAAAAAATAGAAGCGGCAATCAGTGAAGATGCGCTGCTGACAAGCAATACATCGGCTATTCCTATCAGTATTCTGCAGGGACAGGTGAAGCATCCGGAACGCTTCTTCGGTTTGCATTGGGCAGAACCTTCGCATACCACCCGCTTCCTGGAAGTGATATGTGGTGATAAAAGTGATATTACCAAAGGGGAATACCTCTACGCTATTTCTCATTACTGGGGCAAAGAGCCTACGTTGGTGCGCAAAGATATCCGGGGTTTTATTACCAACCGCCTCATGTATGCCATGTACCGGGAAGCATTTTACCTCGTGGAAAATGGCTATGCTACCGTAGAAGATGTAGACAGGGCCTGTCGCAATAACGCGGGCTACTGGATGACATTAGTGGGTGTTTTCCGTTGGATGGACCTTACCGGTGTACAGGCATATCATACGGTCATGAAAGACCTGTTTCCTACGCTCAACAACACCACAGAGGTGCCGCCGCTGATAGACGAGTTGGTGAAGTCCGGCGCCCGCGGCGTAGCCAATGCCAAAGGGTTTTACGACTATACGCCGGAAGAAGCGAAGATGTGGGAAGAAACATTCGCTGCTTTCAGTTATGAAATCCGCAAGCTGGCATTGAAATACCCGGTGGATGTAGTAAAGAAAAAAGTAGCGGAGAATAACGCGCATTAAACGACTATAACATGTTAATGATAGATGCACACCTGGACCTGGCCATGAATGCGCTGGAATGGAACAGGGATCTTAAAATGCCGGTTAACAGCATCCGGGAACGGGAGCAGGGTATGACCGATAAACTGGATCGTGGAAAAGGCGTGGTGTCCCTGCCGGCACTGCGACAAGGGAAAATAGGATTGGTGGTTGCCACACAGATTGCGCGCTATGTGGCAGCAGACAGTACTTTGCCGGGCTGGCATTCACCCGAACAGGCCTGGGCGCAAACACAGGGGCAGCTGGCCTGGTACCGTGCCATGGTGGCCGCGGGTGAAATGAAACAAATAACGGATACGGCTACACTGGATAAACATATACGGCTCTGGGAAGATGATACGCTTCCCGATGAACAAAAACCGGTGGGCTTTATCCTGAGCCTGGAGGGTGCCGATTCACTGGTGAATATTTCTTATCTCGAAAAAGCCTATGGTAATGGGTTACGTGCCCTGGGGCCTGCACATTACGGCCCCGGGCGATATGCACCCGGTACCGGTATGCAAGGCGCTTTAACGCCTGCCGGTGTGGAGTTATTAAGGGAGATGGATGCGCTACGTATGATCCTTGACGTTACACATCTCACGGATGATGGATTTGCGCAGGCGCTTGCATTGTACAAAGGACCTGTATGGGCGAGTCACCACAACTGTCGCGCGCTGGTACCGCATCAGCGGCAACTGACCGATGATCAGCTCCGCGCACTGATAGAAAGAGGTGCAGTCATCGGCGGTGTACTCGATGCCTGGATGCTGACGCCTGGCTGGGTACGCGGACAATCAGATCCGCGCAAAGAAAATATTACCCTTGATAAACTGATTGATCACTACGATCATATTTGCCAGATCGCGGGCAACAGCCACCATATTGCCATTGGTAGCGACCTGGATGGAATGTTCGGCCAGGAACAGTCGCCCTGGGACCTGGATACCATCGCCGATTTGCCCATGCTGGAACAGCTATTACGTAAACGGGGGTACGAAAAAGAAGACGTAGAAAATATCTTTTACAAAAACTGGCTCCGGTTTATCCGACAGGCCTGGCAATAAATTGCTTACCCGCTAACAACTATTCGTATGACATCTTCCGAAAATAAAATTACGGCTAACCGCTTGTTATCGCTGGATGTAATGCGGGGAGGCATTATGATTTTACTGGCAGCGGAAAGCTGCAGGCTTTATGATTCTCTGTATGATTTATCGCTGCCGGCATTCTGGCATAGCCTGATCCGGCAGTTTTTTCACCATCCCTGGCATGGGCTGCACGCCTGGGACCTGGTACAGCCCGCGTTTATGACCATCGCAGGTACAGCCATGTACCTGTCTTATTATTACCGCTCACTGAAAGGCGAAACCTGGCAGCAGCATTTCAGGCATATCGCTGTCCGCTGCTTTAAGCTATTTCTCTGTGGCACGGGATTGTACTGCATACAGGCCGGCCGCCTGGTATGGGAGCTATGGAATGTATTAACGCAATTATCTTTCACTACGCTGCTGGCCTACCTGATCATCCGCAAGTCCGGCGTTTTTCAAATAGTCGTTACCGTTATTTTACTGGGCCTCACCGAATTATTATACCGCGGCGTGCTGATGCCCGGTTTTGATCAGCCCTTTGTGGAGCATCATAATTTTGGCGCCTGGATGGACATGGTCCTTATGGGCAAGCTAAACCCCGATGGCTGGGTAACCATCAATTGTATCCCCACTGCGGCACACACCATCTGGGGCGTGCTGGCAGGAAAAGTTTTGGTTAGTAAAGTATCACAAAAACAGAAGGTAGTTACGCTGCTGCTGGCCGGTGTGGCTGCTCTGGCCATGGGCTTCACACTGGACGCAGCGGCTATAACGCCCATCATTAAACGAATCAGCACCAGCTCCTTTGTGCTGGCCTCCGGTGGTTGGGTGTTCCTGATTATGGCCGGTATGTACTGGCTCACGGATATACGAAAACTCAACAGCAAAGCCTGGCTCGCAGTAGTGGTAGGGATGAACGCCATCTTTATCTATCTCTTTTTTGAAACGGTGGGCGGGGAATGGTTTAATGGTGCCGTGGGGGTATTTACCAACGGCTTTATGGCTTTACTCAATATACCTGAAAAAATAAGGCTGGTCATTACAGCGCTGGCTACGCTGGCAGCGGAATGGTATTTATGCTGGTGGCTATATAAACACCAGGTCTTTTTTAAGTTGTAAGATGCCCTGTGCAAAACCAGGTCAAACGATTGATGATCTTTTACGCGTGACGATGTCTTATTTTAGATGAGCAACCAACTTCATCCAACCCGCGCTATCAACCAACGTATCAATTATTACGAAAACAACAGAAAACGTACCTGTATGAAAATGAGCTTTAAGAGCGCCTACCTGTTTCTCTCACTGTTATGTTGCCTGCTTTTATTTGCCGCCACCGGCTGGACACAGGTGTTGATAAAAGGTAAAGTGGCGGGCACTGACAACCAGGGCATTCCGGGGGTAAGTATTGCGGTGAAGGGGCAAAGCAGCGGCGTTGTCAGCACGGCAAACGGCAGCTACAGCATTACCGCCAGTTCGGCACAGGATACGTTGTTGTTCAGAATGATGGGGTATATGCCGGTGTCGCGCCTGATCGGTCACAATACCACCATCAATGTACAGTTAACAGCTACGCTGACAGATATCAACGAAGTGGTAGTGATGGGCTACGATGATAAAAAACGCAATGAAATTACCAGTGCGGTGAGTGTATTGTCTGGCAAGCGTTTGAAAGATGTAACTGCCAATGATATTGGTACCATGCTGCAGGGCAAAGTTGCCGGTGTGCAGGTGGTGAACAGCTCAGGAGCGCCCGGCAGTCAGCCGGATATCCGCATCCGTGGCATCGCTTCGCTGAGTGCACCGAAAGGTCCGCTGGTAGTAGTGGATGGTATCATTGGCGGTAACTACGATCCCAGCGATGTGGCTTCCGTAACCATCCTGAAAGATGCCGGCGCCACCGGTATGTATGGCTCCCAGGCCAATGGCGGCGTAATTATCATCACCACGAAGAAAGGAAAGCCTGGTGCCCCGCGCTTTGATTTTAAGACCACTCTGGGCCGCAGAGAGGTGAATAAAGGCCACCTGAATATGATGAGTGGCACTGAGTTTTTTAACGCCTCCAAAGAATTATACCGCGACACCCTCTCCGGGAAAATAGACATCCTGAAATTTTACAACGAGCGTCCCCGGGACCTTGCCACCCGGAATTTTGACTGGGTAGATAACGCCTTTCATCCGGCGATGGTACAAAGCTATTATCTCTCTGCCAGCGGCAAAACAGATAAGTTTACCTACTACCTCGGCGGCTCCTATTACAAGGAGGCCGGCACCTTTAAGAACACCGGCTTTCAACGGGTAAACCTGCGGAGCAACACTACCTATGAGTTTTCAAAACGCGTTTCCGTTTCCAATAATATCAATATCAGCGCTTCCACCGGGAAGAGCTATGACTACATGGATCTTTTCTATTCCTATCTTTCCCTGCCCTGGGATAACCCATATGATTCGTTGGGGAGTCCCAGGTATGTGGATGCCAGAACGCCCGGCTGGTGGTCGAGAGATAAAATTAATCCATTGCACACACTCGCCAATTCCGATCACTCCACGAAAGACTTCAACATCAACTACGATTTTATTGGCAACGTGAAAATCACCAACTGGCTCACGTTTACCAGCTCCAACAGGGTAGGCGTGGGCACTAATAAATCACATAGTTTCTTCTCGCCATTGGTGGCAGGTTCCTATCACGACAAAGGTTTCCTGGATGAATCTTCTTCCCTGTATTACAGCGGTATCTCTACCAACCTCCTGAAATTTTCTGTCAGTAAAGGACTGCATTCCATCAGCGGCCTTGCCGGTGTGGAGTTTCAGGGCAGCTGGGATGAGCTGCTGGGTGGACAGGGTAAAGGGCTGCCGGTAGGATTTGATGTACCGGGCGTAATTTCCAGCGAGCAGCAACTCCGTGGTGTGAGAAATCATTCGGTGATGCAGTCGCTGATTTCCCAGGTAAATTATAATTATGCAGAGAAGTATTACCTCACGGCTTCTTACCGCATAGATGGTACTTCGGCATTTCCTCCTACCAACCGGTATGCACAATTCCCCGCGGTGGGCGTGTCCTGGCTGGCTTCCAACGAAACATTTTTGAAAGGCAACCCCTGGTTAAACCTGTTGAAGCTGAGGGCTACATATGGTATCACGGGCATGCAGGATATAGGCGCCTACAAATACCTGGGCTTATTCTCCTTAAGTGCTCAGTATAATTCACAGGCCGCCGCTATTCCATACCAGTTACCCAATGATAAACTCACCTGGGAAAAAACACATCAGCGCAATGTAGGGCTGGACCTGGGCTTGTGGAATCGCATTACACTGAATATAGATGCGTATAGCAATGTCACGAAAGACTTACTCCTGCAGGTATCCCAGCCTTTATCCGTAGGCTTTGAATCGCGTTGGGAAAATATAGGACAGCTCAGAAATAAAGGACTGGAAATCACGTTGTCTACCGTCAACGTAAAAACGAAAAACTTCCAGTGGGGCATGGACTTCACTTTCGGGATGAATAAAAACGAACTGGCAGGCATTGGTAAACCGGTATATCAGACGATTAACGGCATCACGCAGATCTACCGCGATGGCGGGGAATTGTATACGTTCAACATCCCTAAATGGCTGGGCGTAGATCCTGCCACCGGACGCCCGCTGTGGGAAAGTATCTCAAAAGATGATGCCGGTAATATTGTGAAACGTACCCCCACATCCGATTACAGTCAGGCTCAGAGCCAGGAGACAGGGCACGCGCTGCCCCGCTTCCAGGGCGGTTTTGGTACCAACTTTTCCTGGAAAGGAATTAGTCTTTCTGCCAGCTTTGCCTACTCACAAGGTGCGCAGATCATGAACTTCATCCGCCGCTTTATGGATGTGGACGGGCATGAGCCTTACTACAACCAGATGCAGCCAAAAAGTGACTGGTCCAGGTGGACAAAGCCCGGCGACATTGCCACCCATCCCAGCATGCAGAAAGCCGCACTCTCTACTGAAATATCCAGCCGCTACCAGGAAGACGGCAGCTTCATTAAGCTGAGGAATATCAGTCTTAGCTATGATGTGCCCATGAGCATTGTGCAACGCCTGCACCTGCAGGGACTCCGGCTGGCATTGAGCGGCGATAACCTCTATACCTGGACAAAATTCTGGGGCCAGGACCCGGAAGTCACTGTGAACCGTGCCGATTTTTCTATGCCCGGTGTGGCGGACTTCAGGTATCCGGCTAACAGGCAGTATTTAGGCACCATAGAAATCAATTTTTAACTGCTCAAATTCCATTACCATGATAGCAAAAAAATGGCTGCTGATCGTTCTTTGCCTGGCATGTTTTTCTCCCGCCTGTAATTTGAGTGTGTTGCCTACAGATGCTTTGAATACGGAGAATGTGGCAGGTACGCCCGATGGCTTGCCTAACGTGATGAATGGCTGCTATGCCTTGCTGAAGAATAACGTAATGTTTAATGGCTATATAGATCCCGGACAAAACTACTTATGGCAGTATTACCAGTTCAGCGACTATGCCGGCGATGATATTGTATGCGGACAGGTAACAGAACATCCTTTATTTTACAGTTTTACTTATACGCATTCACCCGACCAGGAGAACATCCGCTTTTTCTGGTATATCTCTTACAAGATTATCAATGGTGCCAACACGGTGATTGAGCTGGGTGAAAAAATTCCCAATCCGACTGCAGAAATAAAACAACTGATTGGCGAAGCCTATTTTTTACGCGCCTTCCTGCATTTTAATTTACTGCGCGTATTTGCCAGACCCTATACCCAGGCGCCGGATGGCCCGGGTGTGATTATTCGCCGTACTACTACCGATGACGCGTTAGCGCCACGCTCCTCCGTAAAGGAAGTATACAATTTTGTAGTAGAAGATCTGAAAAAAGCCGCTTCGCTGATGGACCGGCCCCGGGGCGCACAGTATGCTTCCAAAGAAGCTGCGCTGGGCTATTTATCACGTGTGTACCTGTATATGAATGATGCTGATAATGCTATTGCCGCTGCCAATGCTGTTATTAATTCTGGTCGTTTTCAACTCGAGTCGGCAGAAGGCTTCAAAACGTATTTTCAAAAAGCCAGTGCCTCTTCCGAAAGCATTTTCCTCATCGCCCAAACAAAGGTGGACAGCAGGGGCAAAGAAGGTTCTGTAGCTTCTATGGTATACTCCGACGGTAACTCCGGCTGGGGGGAAGAATTTGCTTCTCCTTCCATTCGCAAGGCCATGAGTGAACATCCGGAAGATGTGAGATGGTCTTATATACTTCCGTTGAAAGATCCGGCCACCGGGCTGGTCGCCAAAAAGAACGGTATCGAAATTTATTATATCACCAAGTTCTCTTTCCAGGACGGCGATCCTAATTTAAGTTCACCCGTGATGTTGCGCCTCTCAGAAGTATACCTGAACCGCGCAGAGGCCTATGCCATCAAAGGCAATGTGGCGGGAGCATTGGGCGATGTAGATGAAATACGCAAGCACCGCGGGTTACAAGGTGCGCTGTATAACGGACAGGTGCCCCGTAATAAAAGCCTGCTGGAAACCGTGCTGTTCGAACGCAGGATAGAACTGGCTTTCGAAGGACATCGTACGTTTGATGTATATCGCAATAAGATGAATATGGTGCGTAACTACTGGGGCTATCATTTACCCGGTTTGCAGGAAACAGATGTAAACCTGGCGGTAGAACCAACCGGGTACGCCAACATCACCATCAACTGGAACGATCCTAAAACTATTTTTTATATACCGGTAGATGAAATCCTGGCGAATGCCGCCTGTAAACAAAATCCTTAACCACCATTTTCGTATAGATATCCTGGTTAGTCATCCAAATTGTATAAAATGAAAGCATATTTTTCTTGTAGTAAGCTGGTGCCGGTGATGTTTTCTCTGCTCTTTCTCATGGCCTGTACGAAAGAGGATGCCGGGACGGATGGGCCTTTTGAGGCTTTCTTCTCCTATTCAGTAGATGGCAAAGTCGTGTCTTTCAAAAATTTATCTACCCAGGCAACTACCTATAGCTGGGACTTTGGGGATGGCAGCAATACAGCAGATAAAGATCCTACACATACTTATCCCGCCAAAGGCCGTTATGTGATTACGTTGTATGCCACCGCTGCCAATGGCCGGAAAACAGAAGCTTCTACTGTGCTGATCATCGACAAAAAATCGCCGGTACAGTTGGAAGATGGCAGTTTAGCTGATTGGGATGGCGTAAAGAATGAATTTGTAAACCCTACCGCCGACCTGGTGAAAAAGATCAAATGGGATTATGACGGCACTAACGTATACGTATATATTGAGCAGAAGGGTAGTGCAACAGATTCTACTATCCTCGGTCTTTTTATCGATAGTGATAATGACAACAAAACAGGTTTCCTGCACTTTATGTATCCCGGTATGGCAGCAGATCTTTACCTGGAAGGGCAGCCTATGCTGGCAGGCAGTGGCAGTTGGTGGGGAGGTTTTACTTTTACCGGTGGCGCAGCGCAAAGCGGCTGGAGCTGGGGTGCGCTAACGGTGCCGCCATTTTATATCATGGGTGCTTCCAAAACAGCAGATGGTTTGTTTAAGTATGAACTGGCGCTGAAAAGAAGCGTGTTGCCCGGATTATTCAATAAAAAAATAATGATCGCATTAACGATATATGATAAAGGCTGGGCGGAAGCCGGCCACATTCCAAATAATAAGAGCGGAGGTATTTTAATAGACCTGGATGTATTGTAAAATGATTTACCACTTTTCCCTAAAAATTAATCCATGAAAACAATTTTACTATGTCTCTTTTTTGCTGCCGGCCTGTTCTGCTATAGTCAGCAGGCCACTGCGCAAAGTTATTATGTAGATAATAACAAACCTACCAATGGAGATGGCACCATTGGCAATCCCTGGAATAGCCTGGCATATGCCATGTATGCCACCACAGCACCTACTACGCAGGATGTGGTGATCTTTTTCCGAAAGGGCACTTATCATTTTAACCCCGATACCATTCTTTTTATCGGTAGCGGCAAAAGCGGTAGCGCTGGTAAGTACTATACGTTAAAAGCCTACCAGGGGGAACAGGTGATATTTGATGGTACCGGGTTAACCACCGATGGTGCCTATATGGCCAGTATCTCCGGTGCCAGCTATATCCGTTTGGATGGCATCACGTTCACTAACCTGAAAAACATCACCGGTTACGGGCTGTATGTAATTGGTAACAGCAGCAACATCGATATCCGGAACTGTACTTTCAGCAACATGGTGTGGAACAGCGATCTGACGGAAGCATCCTATCCAACTCCCAGTGATAAAAACATGTACCCGGTGATGATCACCGGATCCGGATCTTATCCTACTGGTGTAGTGCTGGACAGCAATCATTTCACCACCATTGCGCCAGGATTTTACGGAGATCTGGTGTATAAAGGTCCGGGCATAGGCACCGTTACACAAACGCATACGGTAGAAACAAATATTCTCCGCAAACGCCCACGCACCGATTTTTATGTAAGTACCACCGGTAGCGATGCTACAGGTACCGGCGCCAAAACAAATCCCTGGAAAACCCTTAATGCAGCAGTAAACAGGGCCGGGTACGACTTCAGTACCACACCTGCTACGCTGATAGATACTGCGCTTAATATCTACCTGAGGGGCGGTGTGCATCAGCCTACGGCGGCGGTGTATATTGGCAGTAACCGCGGACAAAATGGTAAATGGTTTACCATCCGGAATTATCCCGGTGAATCCGCCATTTTAGATGGTGGGCTGCTGACGGCACAATATGCCTCGCTCTTTGCAATAGATAGTGCCAAATACCTGGCTATACAGGGTTTGCGACTGCGCAACGTAACCAATGACTCTACGCTCACTACCGTGGTGAATGGGGTGGCGTATAAAGATGTGCGTTACGGTATTGCCGTATTGGGCAACAGTGCGCATATCCGCATTAAACAGGACACCCTGTACGATATGAAGTGGACAAGGGATACCCTCAAAGCCAAATACCCGCAGCCCAATGATAACCTGGGTGCCATCACGGTATTGGGCAATGGTAATTCCGCCATGCATGATATTGTAATAGACAGTAACGTTTTATATGATATTGTACCAGGCTTTACAGAAGCCGTTACCATAAATGGTAACGTGGATACTTTTACTATCAGCAACAACTACRTTCACGACATCGCCAATATTGGTATTGTGGCTGCGGGAAATTATAAATGGGTGTTGAATAACTATCCCGGATTAACGAAAACCAATAACCAGTCGCGCAACGGGTTGATTACCGGCAATGAAGTGTTCCGCTGCCTGTCGCCGATTGCAATATCGGCTGGTATTTACCTGGATGGCTCCCGGAAAGTTACGGTAGAAGATAACGACTGCTACAACAATGGTGTAGGCATTTCTGTGGGCAATGAACAGGATTCCAGCAAAGGGGCGGGTCATATGATCCGGAGTAATACCCTGCATCATAACCTGGGAGCCGGGATCTATATTGGTAGCAATAATCATACTTCCTGGGTAGATAGTACTGTAGTGAAATGGAATACCATTGAGCATAATTATTTCATTTCACCGGCATTGCGTAAAAAAGCCAACTATGTATACGGTATCGACAGTGCTTCCCAGCGCTGGGCGGAAATAGTGGTGAACAGGACGCGCTACATGACATTCGAGGAAAATGAAATTAACATCGACTCCGATATTATGACCGCATTTTTGTTTTCACAATCTAATCTCATCTTCCGTTATAATATTTATCATACGCTGCATAATAATCCTTGTAGTGTATACTTTATAAAAGACACCACCACTTCTAATAATGGTGGTGGCGATGGTATCGGAGATGTGTTTTATACCACCTTCCATCAGTATGTCAGTAATACCTGTCTGGATGTTACCTCTACGTTGGGCGACAGCGTTTATAATCCGGCTGGTTGCGGCAGTACTTTTGCCTGTAATAGTTTTGCGAGATCTGCTGCCCCTGCGTTGGTACCGGAAAAACCGATCATCGCTAATACTTCCGTGAGTGTGTATCCTAATCCTGCGATGGACCATGTAACGGTACAGGTACAACAATTGGTGAAAGGGGCCGTGCGACTGGAACTATGGAGCAGTAACGGTAAACTGGTACAGCGGCAGGATCTGGCCGTGCTGGACGCCGGCATACACCGGATTACGCTGAATAAGGGGAATGTGAAACCGGGTACCTATTTCCTGCGGGTGATCAGGGGTGTTGGAAAAACGGAGACACTAAAGGTAGTGTGGTTACAATAAAGGTATTAATAAAAAACAGTGGCTGTCAGAAGCAGCCACTGTTTTTATTTTATGCCTTATTTACAAGGAGGACAAATAAACGGATAATACTTAGGGTCGATGATCGGAGCGATGCCGAAGAAGTCGTTCAGCACGGATTCCGCGGTACAGTAAGCACCTTCCACCCAGGCCTGGTCATTGGAGTAGGCTTCACCCACAATAAAGATGTTGGCGTCTGCTCCATCTATCAGCTGTGATGGTTTCCTGATTTTTTGTTGCACGTCACAGATGTTATAATGCCCGGCGTAGGCATGGTAGCCTGCGTTGAAGGGTGGTTTGGACCAGTCCATGTACTTTGTTTCCAGTGGCTCGGGTACGGCCGTGTAATCGGCCTGGGGACCAAAATGCACGGCCGCCAGTTGTTGACGCAGCATTTTTACCATGATTTCCGGCGCTTTGCGTGGTCCTTCCAGCGGTTGACAATCACTTGAAACCGGTGTTTTGCGCACTTTGTGCGGACCCAGTTCCAGTTCTGACCAGAAGCTGGTGAACTGTTCATCATCATAGCTGGCCAGCAGTCCGTATATTTTTTCACCGCTTTGGTCGAGGGCGTTGTTACCAAAATACACTACCTGCCGTATAGGCATGTCCGTTACGCTGGGCCCTATAGTATTGCGTTGGGAGGCATTGAGCAGTTGTTCTTCCTGCACAATGGTTAACCGTTCTTTGACAAGCTTTTCTACCAGGCTTACCAGGTCGGCGGCTACATTAAAAGGTGTTTCCATAATGTGCTTGTCGTTCCCGATGGCTTTAATATAGGCAGCCGGGAATTTCTGCTTGGAAAGGGTGGTCAGCACGTCGGTGGTTACCTCGTAGCTGTTGATCTGTGCCGGATAAGGCGGCGGATTATTGGAATTATCGGCCCACCAGGGTGTATGGAAAAACATGCCCACCTTATAGGACGGCTGCATCACGGCAGATTCCAGGTATAGTTGCACATTCTCATGATTAAGCACGTCTAAGGCATCCGTACTTTCGTACCGGGTGGCCTGTGCTACCAGTTCAATCGAATGGCGTGGCATGGCCAGCCAGGCAGCATCGGTTGTTTTAGCGCCTGATTTCTTGTTAGGACTTTCCCGGCTGGCGATGGTGTAATGAATGACTTTACCTTTTTGAAGGATAGAGTGCAGCCGGGTATTTGGATAATATTTAAAGTGGATGCCTTTTTCTTTAGCCAGTTTCCCGATGGCATCAAACAACGCATTGAACATGCTGGAATAGCCGGTGGTCAATGTTTTATATTCCGTGCCCGGTGTAAATTCGTTATTGGCCTGGAAAGCGATGGCGGCGTTCCAGTTGATAACATTAGACGTGTAGCCGTTACCGTCGGAAGTATAGTTGTAGCCTTCTGATCCCAGCTGATCGAACATCAGGTTCCAGTAACCGATATCTTTCAGGTAATCTCCTTTTTTATATACGGATGATTCGGGAAGGTCGATGTTTATTTGTCCATTCTGATAAAACTCGCACCATTCCCTGCGGGTTTTAGGGCCATGGTCTTTGGTCACAGCCAGGCTTTCCACCAGATTGAAGCCGGTATCCGGCGAGTCGGTGGCGCCAAAATTGTTGACATAATAAGGAGCGGGGTTAGTGGATGTAATGTCGTTCAGGTACATGTTTTTGGTACGCAAGCAATACAGTGGATTAACGGATTCGTTAAAAGGCACTGAATATTTGTCGAGGCCCAGTTGGGATATCACGGTGGTGACTAAACGATGACCTTCACTTTCTGGTTTGCCATTCCATTGGGAGTAGCGCATGCCGCCTACTTCCAGGTAAGAATTATTTTTATCTTCCTTGTAATGCCAGGTGCATACACGGGCGCCTGCTGCGCGGGTGCCGGGATCTTTTTTGGTGAAATCGTATTTACCCCAGTCATATAATTCGAGGGTATCGCCTTTGGCCAGGAGCTTTGTGTTCTTTTTGCCATCAGCAGGTTTGCCGTCCAGCAATCGCCAGGCAGTATATAGCCCGGCTGCACCGGCTCCGAAAATAGAATAGGTTTTGCTGTCCATAGAGATTATTATTTTGAGGTGTAATAAGATGGGTTGTTTA
This sequence comes from Chitinophaga sp. 01L420, assembly GCF_056399985.1. NCBI lineage: Bacteria > Pseudomonadati > Bacteroidota > Chitinophagia > Chitinophagales > Chitinophagaceae > Chitinophaga > Chitinophaga sp. 01L420. The sequence continues at coordinate 18,741 of NZ_JBFTSK010000067.1, read as the reverse complement.
TCCTTCCAGTCCGAGACGGCGCATTTGTTCCGGCAGATCTTTTTGCGGGATCACCACCTGTACCAGGACCGGTTTTTTGGTAATACCTTTTAATTTCCCCAGCACGTCGTTTAGCTCTTTAATGGTAGTAACGCGGAAACCTTCTGCGCCATAGGCTTTAGCCAATGCGAGGTAATCCCATTCCGGCAGGATGTCGAAGGTGTCGAACACATGTTTGGGGCCGGGCTTAAAGGAGTCGAGGTTTACGTATACCTGTTCTATGGCATATACCGCGTTGCTCATCACAAAAATCACGGCGTTGAGTTGATTCCTGGCGAGGGTAGACAACGACTGGCAGATCATCATGAAGCCACCATCGCCGGCTATGGTCCAGGCTCTTTTGCCACTTCCCAGTTGTGCTCCGCAGGCGGCGCCGGTTTCATACCCGATCACCTGCCAGGCGGCAGAGGAAAGGAAGCTGTTGCGATGCAGACCATAAGCATTGGTGGCTACGTACAGGGCGGAGCTCACCCCAAAGGTCATTACAATATCTTTCAGCATATTCTGGTCCTGGAGGTATTTCATGGAATGCTGGAAGAAGCGGTTGTACGTAATCACATCCGGTTTATCATCCCAGTCAGGGTCCGAATTGGAGATCCAGGGCTCGGGGTATTTGGGCTGTGGGGGTGCTACTGTTTTCAGCGGATAGCCTTTGGTCTTTTTGAAGAGGGYCAGCAATGCTTCCATAAAATCTTTCATGGTAACATCCGGGTAGGTATAGTAGCCGGCGCGTACCTGTGCGGTGTCGGCCAGCACCATGGCGGCGTATTTGTTTTGTACAAACCAGAGGTAGTCATCTGTAAGAATGGTACCCAGCGTCAGGAAACAATCTGCTTTATCAACCTCGTTGATCACGCTTTTGATAGACGCAGCGTCGGAGTAGGTGCCGATGAATTTATCTCCTTTCTCCTGCAGTACTGATTTTCCAAGGGTGGTAGTGGTATAAAGAAAGCCGCTGGCATCGATGAGTTCCTGTAGCAGGTCTGATAAGCCATGGCGGAGTATTTCCACGCCTGCAAAGATCATCGGGTGTTTGGCAGCAGTAATTTGTGTCCATGCCTGGGCCACGGCGTTTGCGAGTGCCAGGGGCTCACTTTTGATCACGAGGGGTTGCAGGGCTTTCTTGTTGGGAGGGGTACATACTTCGCCCCATACTTCCTCGTAGCAGGCAATGTATACCGGCCTTTTGTGGGTGATAGCAGCTATGAGCAGCTGATCTATTTTTTCCGGTGCACCGGCGGAGGTGCTGAGCGTGATGGCCGCCACCGTGACGTGTTCAAATACTTCCTGGTCGGCTTTGAGGTTGCCGGTGGAATGATGAAAAAGCACGTCGTACATTTTGGTCATCTGCCGGTCGTCCGACCCGGGCGTGGCCGTGATCACCACCACGGGGCTACGTTCTACATAAGCGCCTGCAATGGCATTGAGCGCGCTAAAGGTGCTCACCCCGAATTGCAGCGATACGGCGCCGAGTCCGCGGGTACGTCCATATGCATCTGCTGCATAGGCCGCATCCAGTTCATTCATGGCGCCAATGGCAGTTACGCCATCGAAGTGTTCCAGGGTTTGGGTGAAATGCTTAACATAGTCACCAGGTATCTGAAACACCTCCGTGACATCCAGTTGCTTCAACCTGGTCAACAGGTAGTCCGCTACTGTAAACGGTTTTTGTTGCATGCTTGTGGATTTATGTTTGTGTTCATGGATATATGAGGGTGTTTATACCGGGGAATGGTAAAATAGGGGAACCGGATTTGTTACTAAAGTTAATGGAAATTAGATGATAATTAATGGGGGCGGGGGGATTTTTTTGAGGGTAGTGGCGGGGTGGTGAATAGATTACCGCCCCTTTGGTATGTTTTAAATGTTGGCAATGCTAACTATTTTATCAGAAGTGTTCCGGCTTTTTTCGAGGCCTTCTATTTAATGACGAAGGTTCTAATTAAATATAATTCTCCGATCCTTTATTTACATAAATATTAGAATAGGTTAAAAACCATTTTGTATTTTGGTTGCTACCTAAAGCTCCGCGTTATCATGACAAGAAGGATTTGTTATACCTGGCTGTTGCTGCTACTGTACACCACCACAGCTTTTGCGACGGATCGTTGTTCCGTACTGCCAATCAATCTGCGCTGCGAATACCTGATCAATCCCCTGGGCATTGACGAACTACATCCCCGCTTAAGCTGGACCCTGCAAGCTACAGATACGAGCGCTTTCGCCCAGCGGCAAACAGCTTACCGCATACTGGTAGCTGCTACCAAAAAAGAACTGGACGAAAATAAAGGAACGATATGGTCGTCCGGCTGGATGAGTTCAGATGAGATGCAGCATATTGATTACAAAGGGAAGCCCTTGCAATCCGATCAGGCGTATTACTGGAAGGTAGCGGTGAAAGATGAAAAAGGGCAGGTGTCTGCCTGGAGTGCGCCAGCGCGCTGGACTACCGGTTTATTACAAGCTGCCGACTGGAAAGCAAAATGGATCGGCACTGACGAACTGTTTGATCCGCATCAGAAAGACTGTAATATTTCAGATCCCTGGCTGAGGAAAACATTTGAGTTGAAAGCGGCGCCGGAGAAAGCCAATATCTTCATTGCTTCCGTAGGATTTCATGAACTATATGTCAACGGAAAAAAAATCGGTGACGGCGTGATGGCACCTGCCGTTACCAATCACACAAAAAGAGCACGGTACATAACCTATGATATTGCCGGTGAATTGCACCCCGGTAAAAATGTGATTACCATCTGGCTGGGTACTTCCTGGTCAATATTTGGTCCCTATATCACCCCAGGGAAGCCACAAACGCCGATTGTGATAGCACAGGGCACTGTGTACGACAAAGCCACCGAAACGCCTGTATTGCTCCTTAAAACAGATGATTCCTGGCTCACACATCCCAGCCCCAATAAGCTGCTAGGTGTATGGGATTCGAACCATATGGGCGGAGAGCTATGGGATGCCAATAAAGAAATGAAAGACTGGAACACCACCGCCTGCGATGAAAGCAGCTGGCGTAAGGTGACCGTATACCGTCCCACGCTGCTCTTATCTGCACAGATGGTGGAACCTAATAAAGTACTGAATGAAATGAAGCCCGTCTCCGTAACCCATCTCCCTAACGGCAACTACCTGGTAGACATGGGGGTAAACTTTGCCGGCTGGACTTCCGTTCGTGTACACGGGCAACCAGGTGATAAAATAGAATTTTTGTATTCAGAACGGGAAGGTATGAATATGACCTTTGGGCTGCATAGCGCGTATATCATAGGTAAAGAAGGTGAAGGCGTTTTCCGTAATCATTTTAATTACAGCTCCGGCAGATGGATTACTATCGTGGGATTGAAAGAACCGCCTGTATTGGATGATATCCGTGGCTGGCTGGTGCGTACGGCCTATGAGCCTTCTACCACCTTTACCTGTTCTGATTCTTTGCAGAACTGGATCTATGACCGGGTGCGCTGGACCTACGAAAACTTATCGATCGGTGGTTATATCGTGGACTGTCCCCAGCGCGAAAGACTGGGCTACGGCGGCGATGCACATGCTACCTGCGAAACGGGCATGTTTAACTATCATGTGGGTGCTTTTTATACCAAGTGGATGGAAGACTGGCGCGATGTGCAGGGAACAGAATCCATTGTAGGTAACATGTATGATACGGCCTGGGCGCATAAAGGACTCATGAGTGGTCGTCATCTTCATAAAGGTATATTACCGCATACTGCACCTACGTATATGGGCGGTGGCGGCCCTTCCTGGGGAGGCATTGTGGTAACGCTGCCCTGGTTTATATATCAGCAGGAAGGAGATAAAAGGATATTGGAAAAGAATTTCGAGATGATCAAAGAATGGCTGGCTTTCCTGGACACACAAACCAAAGACAACCTGCTGCAAAGATTCGGTGGCCCCTGGGACTTCCTGGGCGACTGGCTGTGGCCGGGTGCTACCGCCGAAGGCATGAACAACAATAAGCCACAAACAATTTGTTTAAATAACAGCTACCGCGTATTTAATCTGCGTACGGCCGCAAAAATAGCGAGGGTGCTGGGCAAAACAGCCGAAGCCACGCAATGGGAACAGCAGGCAGATGTATCCAGTCGTGCTATCAATGCCCGTTTCTACAATGCTGCCGACAACAGCTATTCAGATAGTTCCATGGCTAATATGGCGGCAGCCTTGCTGGCGGAAGTACCGCCTCCTGCACAACGCGCGGCTGTAATGCACAGACTCGAAAAAGAAATACGCGTGATCCGTAAAGGACATATTCATGTAGGCATTACCGGTGGTGCACTCTTGTTTAAACTGCTGCGTGATGAAGGCCGTGATGACCTGATTTACAGCATGACATCACAAACCGATTATCCCGGCTGGGGCTACATGAAAGCCAATGATGCCACCACTATCTGGGAAATGTGGGAGAAAAATCTGCCAGGTCATTCCCTGTTGCACAGCTCTTTTCTTTATCCGGGCGCCTGGTATATCAATGGGGTAGCGGGGATACGCCGCGATCCCTCATCTGCCAAAGGCTATCAGCATTTTATTATCAGGCCACCGCTGCTAACATCTTCCCAGATGAATTGGGCACGTGCATCCTATGAATCGTCTGCCGGCATTATTAAAACGGCCTGGTATCGTGATGGGAAGGGATTGACGCTGCAGGTAACCATACCTCCCAATTGCACGGCAATAGTGGAATTGCCGGAGCAGGAAGCCAAACATGTGGAGGAAGCCAGCGGGCACCTGAAAAAGAAAGGGGGACAAAATGGATATGCATCGTTTGAATTGCCCGCAGGAAATTATAAGATCAGGAGTATTTAATCTCCATAAAAAAACAACCAATGATTATTTTGCTTTTATCTTTTCTGACTCCATTCTATCCCAATTACTCCGATAGCCTCTATTCTCATAGCGAACAGCATTGCGCAGTTACGTATACGGTCACCAGCAAATGGGACTTGATATTAAAGGAGCAAGGTACTTTTCAACTGAAGTACAGTAGTTGGGATACCCGCTATAAGCGAAAGCCAGCCATTGATTTTCTGGGTAGTTGGGAGAAGATAAATGATACCCTTATATTAACGATAGTAGCTCCTTTACAGCCTGATTGCTATGTTAGCAAGGTAAGATTTGTTCAATCAAAGGGTAAGCTTACATCGCTTACGACTACTAATATTTGTTTGCCGAACATACTGGAACCAGTAAAACAGTTTACGGAAGGATTATTTTAAAAACAGTCCTCATGAATGCTGATGTTTTACCTCCGCTTCCTTTTTAACCGCAGGCGTAAGCTTCACTGCTTTTACAATCCAGGGCAGGGAAACGCCTTGCCCTATCAGGGTAATCAGTACCACTACCACAGAAATAAATATTATTGGATTGCGCTCAGGAAAGGGGCGGCCTTCATCCAGCGTTAAAGGCAAGCCAATAGCGATGGCTAGCGAAACGATGCCCCGCATACCCGACCAGCTGATGATTAAACTGTTTTTAAAATCCAGCAAGGCGTTTTCTGTGATACGTCCTTTACCTTTTTTAAAGGCCTGCTGTAAATTGAGTTGCTGTAAAAATACCCTGGCCATGCGCAGGAGCAGCGCTATCAGGGTGATGATAAATCCATATCCTATATAAGGAAATATCATGTCGGAAGGAATGCTTTTAATGATATAAGGAAACTGTAATCCTATCAGGATAAAGATAAGTCCGTTCAGCAGGAAGATGATAATATCCCAGATGGATCTGGATTGCTGCTTTAACTTCTCCGGAAAAACTTTATTACTTACCCTGGCAATCATTATACCCAGCACCACCACTGCAATCACCCCTGACACATGTATTTCTTCTGCCATCAGGTAGGTCACAAAGGGCATCAGCAACATAAAGCTGATGGTGACCAGATCATTTTTATGTACCATTTTCAGCGTCACTGCCAGCAGTCTGCTGACTACAAGCCCCACCAATACGCCCCCGGCCATCAGGATAATAAATTCCAGGGAGGCTTTCCAGAATACAAAGGCAGTGCCCATCGCCGCTGCGATAGCAAAGTGATAAGTCACCAGTGCAGAAGCATCGTTGATCAGGCTTTCTCCTTCCAGGATGGTAGTGGTTTTATGTGACAGCCCCAGACCTTTGGTGATGCTCATAGCAGCCACGGCATCTGTAGCTGATAAGATAGCACCCAAAACAAAAGACAGTGGCCAGCTCATGCCAGGTATCAGGTAATGTGCGGCTACCGCAATAGCCGCAGCGGTTATAAAAACAAGCCCGATGGCCAGCGTACCGATCGTATTAAAATTGGTTTTGAATTCCTGAGGCGAGATGTTAAATGCAGCGTCGTATAACAGGGGAGGAAGGAACAGCAGGAACACTACTTCCGGATTCAGCGTGATGTCAGGCAGTGTAGGAATAAAGCCAATACCAATACCGGCGGTAATCAGCAGTACGGGGTAAGGTAGTCTTATTTTGTCTGCCACGGCCGACAGCACAATCATGATAGCCAGAATAAAGATGACGATGCTGTAGTTCTCCATGCATTACATTTGGTTACAAATGTATATATTTAGGCATTACTGTAGCAGTAAAATAAAACGTTGAGATACAACGGGCGCGATGACGCAAAAAGAGGTCTATGGCAAAAGGTAATAAAGGTTTTTGCAGAAACGTAAAAGAAAACGCCGTCTTTACGAAGCCTTACTCACCTTCTGCTCCCGCCATTTGATAAACATCATATGGTAAGCGAACTCCCAATACAAATGATCCTCCAGCATTTCCATCAGCAGTAGTTTCCGTTTAGCGCTGTCCTGCCCGGTGCGTTTCATCTGGTCGTATTTGGCCAGTTGCTCATGCAGCGAGCTTTCCATCAGTTTCAATAAGTCAGGAAAGGCATCGATACCGGTGCTGGTGATCAGTTTTCCCTTGGGTGTTTGTTTTAGTTCCTGCATGCGCTCATGGGTCAATTCAGGCATTTTGATCCCTTGCAGGTTGAAAATCTTACTCCTATTCATTGGCAAGCACAGGTTTTAACGGTTATTAATAGTACTGATTATGGGCTAAAAGGTACTATGCGGGCATCAATTTTTATTTCCACCGACAAGGCCTTCTCTTTATTAGAGTACAAAAAGCGAAACGGGTTACAAAAATGTCAGCCTTTTTTGTAACTTTTCCGGCAATTGATCATCCAATAATAAATCATGAGCCCACTTTCGCAAGCAGCAGCAGATATTGACAACGAGATTATCAAAAAGATACTGGCAGGAGACAAAAGACAATTCGAGCAGTTGATGCGCCGGCACAATACAAGTCTTTTCAGGTTGGGGATGTCTATGCTGAATAACGATGCAGATGTAGAAGATGTGATGCAGACGACTTATATCAATGCCTACCAGCACCTGGCCAGTTTCAGACAAGAGTCGGCTTTCGGCACCTGGTTGAAAAGAATATTGATTAACGAGTGCAGTCAGCAGTTGAAGAAAAGAAAGAAAGTGGTGAGTGAAGATATATCTGTATTAGATGATCATTCGGTCAGCATGGCCGAAGTAAAAGAATCTCCGGTGACAAAAGTAATCAACAAAGAATTAGGTACTGCATTAGAACAGGCGCTGTTGCAGGTTCCGGAGAAATACCGCCTGGTGTTTGTGATGCGGGAAATCGAGCAGCTGAGTACTACTGAAACCAGTCAGGTGTTAAATATTTCCCCGGTCAACGTTAAAGTACGGCTGCTGAGGGCCAAGCTGATATTGCGTGGTAAAATATCCGACTATTATAAAAACGACCTGGTGTTCCCTTTCCATCTCATCAGATGCGACCGGATAGTGAACAACGTGATGACTCACCTGGGCATCGTATAGCATCAGGCATTTTCTACCAGGCTAATTTTTATACGCTTATACATACTGCGTTCGTCTAAAGATTTTTCCAGTTCGGTCAGTACCTGTAGCAGGTCTGCGCTGGCGGTGGCCAGCCATTTCCTGTTTTCTTCTTTGATGACGTTTAAAATGGGCCCTATCTTTTTATGCATTTGTTTTCCTGCCGGCGTCAACGAAATCAATCTTCTCCGGGCATCTTTACTATCGGTGGTGGTTTTAATAAGGCCGTTTTCCAGCATCTGATCGGCGAACTGTACCACCGCAGGGTGGCTTAATTGTAAGGCCGCCGATATTTCTGTTACCGCCATTACTTTCTGCCGGCTCAGGAGTTCCAGTATCAGGTACCACTTCGCTTCAAAGTCCAGATCGGACTCTTTATATATCAGGCTTACATCCTGAGAGAGGCGCTCGCTCAGCCGTTTTAAACGGGTAGCGAGCGCCAGTTCTTCCAGTTCATTAACTAAGTTCATGGGGTGAATTTATAAATTTTTATCCGGCCCTTCGCTTTTCTTCATCTGCACCGCCGGTTTTTCTTCTGGCATTACCGGAAGTAGTGCCGCCAAATTTATAATTGAACGTAATGGTAGCCACCCGGGTATCCCTTTTCTGTTTAAACGTTTCTCCGTAACCGGTCAGCCTGGTAACGGCATTGGTTTGGTTGGTGAAAAAGATATCATTGACATTTATTTTGAGAGATGCTTTCCGGTTCCATAGCTGCCGCTGGGCGCCGGCATTGATGAACCAGAAGCTGCCCACATCGAGGAAGCCGTAGTAGGTCCTGCTTTCGTAGTTGCCGGTAATTTCCAGTGTAGTAACACTGTTAACGGTAATCGTATTCACGGAGTTGAAGTTGAAAGCTACCCGGCTTACATCGAGATTGGTATTGGCCAGGTTGCCGCTGTAGCGGCCATAGTAAACTAATGCAGTGTTAGTACTGCTAAACCATTTGCCGATCGTTACCGGGAAGCCGAAGCTGAAATTGTAGTAGTCATATTTAGCAAGGTTCTTATCGGTTTGCAATACGGTGCCGGGTTGCACATCCGGCGCCAAAATGGTAAGCATATTATCTTTTGTTCTGCTGTAGCCTATTTTGGTAATGTATTGTTCCTTGAAAGTATGGGTCAGCTCAAATGAATTCGTGATTTCGGGTAGCAGGAATGGATTGCCCGTGGCAGATGTCAGCGGGTCCAGGAACACCCGGAACGGGTTTAACTGCCGGTAGGAGGGGCGTTCTATCCGGCGGCTCATGGACAGCCCCAGGTCGTGCTTTTCATTGAATTCATATCCCACATAGCCACTGGGGAAAAGCTGCGTATAATTCCGGTTGAATGTTTCCGAGTTGATGACCTGTTTGCCGTTGGCATTGGTATTTTCCATTCTCAGGCCCAACTGCAGACTTAAATGTTTCCATTTTTTTGAAGCATTTACATAGGCCGCGTTGATATTCTCTTTGTAAATAAACTGGTTACTCTTTCCAGTATCCAGCTTATTGCCACCATTACTTCTGTCGAAGAATTTCACGTCATTATCTGATTCTACCCAACTGCTTTTGATGCCTGCATCCAGTTTAACGCCGGTGTTTTTCAGTGGCTGCGTATAGTCTACTTTGAAAGACCGGATACTCAGGTTGCCGTTTAAATCACCGAAAAGCATATAGGCTGACCTGTTTTCTATATTATTTACATCGAAGTAGTGCGTATTATAACGTTGTGTTTCATCGGAGCTGAAGCGGGCGTAATCCAGGTCAGCGGTGATCTCTCTGCCGCTGGTATCCAGTGTTTGCTTGTAGTTCAGGTTAATACTTCCGTTATTCCTGTTAGGAAGATTATTACCCAGGGTAGTAAATGAGCCGGTAGGCTGCTGCTGTGCATCGATCGTATGTGCCACGCTGTTAGTCCCTATTTTGTTGGCAACGAATATGCCGTTGGCAGCAAATCCAACAATAATGTTTTTTCCGATGTTGTAGTCGGCGCCTAAGCGGGCATTATGAACATTACTCTGGTATTTGAAGAAGTTGTTATAATTAATACCGCCGGTATATACCTCTTTGTTATCATAGAACTGCCTGTGGATGGTCAGGTCATTCAGGTCCTGCCGCCAGCTATAGTTATAAGATCCAAATACATTGAGGTTTTTATGTTTACTGTTGAAGTTAAAAGAAGGATTTAATTTAGGATACATCCCTTGTCCATAGCTGAGCGACACATTCCCATTCGTACCGGACTTTTTCCCTTTTTTCAGGCGTATGTCGATGATGCCCGCATTGCCTGCCGCGTCGTATTTGGCGGAGGGGTTGGTAATCAGATCGATGGTTTCGATCTGGTTAGCGGACATATTCCTCAGCATATTAGCCAGGTCCTGTCCTGACATGGGCACCTGTTTGCCGTCAATCATCACCAGCACACCCTGGCGCCCCCGCATGGCAATATTATCATTCTGATCAATGGTAATACCCGGGGCTTTTTCCAGTACTTCCAGGGCGGTACTACCCGCGGAGGAAATGGAGCCGGAAACATTTAGTATGGTTTTATCATATTGCTGTTGCACAAAAGGCTTGTTGGCTACGATAGTCGCTTCCTTCAAACGGGTGCTGCCGGCCTGTAAGGTAATGCTGCCCAGCAGGGTGTTTTTATCATGTAAAAAAGGCGCTGACTGGTAGGGGGTGAAATACATACTTTGCGTTTGCAGCAGGTAATTACCTGCGGGTATGTGTTCAAAATTGAATTTACCAAGACTGTCAGCATACTCTATCTTCACCAGCTTTTTATCTCCGGCATGCAGCAATTGGACCACTACCTCTTTAACCGGGGCATTTTCTGCGGAGGTGAGCTGACCGCTAATATTGAAAACGGGTGTTTTTGCTTGTGAGTAGCCTTTGTTTATGTAAGTTGTTACGGAAATTATAAGGGCAAATAGCCAGGTGTATTTCTTGTTCATTCTGGGATAATTTAATACTTAAATGTAGCGTGTTTAATGGTTTTATGGAATGTATTTACACCTGCGGTAAATGTAAGGACTTACGGAGTATTTTTTTAAATAGGAGCGGTAGGAGGGAACTAACTCCTAATCTTCCATCTGTCCCGCTAACACGTTCTCTACTATGGCCACTTCTGACCTTCATTCGTCTTCTGATGCCATTTCATCCCGGTTAAACATCCGGACCTCATCCCCGCATCAAGTCCACCTCTGCTGCGGTGCTTCTATAGGTACATAGCGGTTGCTAAGCATAGCATAGACGGAGCCTACATAATGGCAATACACTTTTGCAGGTAATTATAAGTCCAACAAATATGTGAATGGATAATAATAAATGAATTGTACTTTTGGCGAAATAAATAATCAACCAATACAAAACAACCTTAACTGTAGCCACCTTATGTCTCATTCCAAAACAGCCTTTCAGCTTGAACGCCTGATTCTTTTCAGTGATGCCGTATTTGCCATTGCCATCACGCTGTTAATTATTGAAATAAAGATCCCTCATTTGCTGCCGGAGTATACCACGGCGCAGGTCATTGATACTTACCTTGAACTAACGCCCAAGTTCCTTGGCTTTTTCGTCAGCTTTTTTTTTATTGGATTGTATTGGACGGTGCATCATCAGTTGATGGGCTACCTGGTAAACTACAATCCGAAGCTGTTATGGCTTAACTTACTCTTTTTGGTTTCCATCGTATTGTTTCCATTCAGTACGGCGCTGGACAGCGAGTATGCGGGTTCTAATTTCATCAGCCCGTTTCTGATATACACGCTGAACATAACTTTTTCAGGAAGTATGATTGTGGTATTATGGAGATATATCAGCAATCCGAAGTATCAGTTGAGCGAAGGGCTGGACAACCGCTTGTTTGTGCAGTATCAGCAAAAGAGAGCGCTGACAGTTCCYGCTGTTTTCATGGGTGTGTTCCTGTTGGGGTTATTGTTGCCCTTTCATAGCATGAGCCGTACGCTCTTAGTCGTTATTCCATTTATCATGCGGTTTTTGAAACGGGGTTACGACCAGAAGATGAAGGCTTTGGAGTTGAAAGCAGCGGCGGTGCCGGTAGAAGAGGAAGTAATTACCAGGGAAGAATAGTGATAGGATGATATGGGGAATGGAGTAGGGGCATACCCGCTCCATTCCCGGTTTTCTATCTGCCTTTAAACGGATCTATACCATTTTTCTTCCAATCCATCAGGATGTAATAGACAGCCCATCCTACTTTGTAGGTCACATCTTCGCCAATAAATTTCTCATCGGGCTTATTATTTTTTTCATTGAGTCTCTTTTTAGGATTGCAGAGCCAGCCGCCCATGCAATACAAATGACAAAAGCCTACCTGGTGCATGTATTCATGACATAGGTTGGCCGTCAGGGCATAGGCAAAAGAATGAAATTCAGGCATATTTTCCTGGATCGGACCGTACCAGGCAGTCGTAAAATAAGCGCCTGGACTTGTTAACCCGAGCGGACCATCTTTCTCTTTTAACTCAAATCCCATTTTCACATCGCGCTCTTTAAATAATGTATCCAGCACGGTTTTACCTGATATCCGTCCTTCGCTGGCAGCGGGTATTTTGGTGCATCCTTTACAGTAGCTTTTACAGTTAAACGTCATATTGCCAATTTCTTTCTGGAATTCAGCAGAGTTAAATATCACCGTGGCCATTTTGAATGCACTATCCACCTGTTTCCGTATGATGGGATCAGTGGTAAAGTAACTGGCTTTGCTGGCATCTAATGTGATGGAGATGGTCCGGTTGTCCTGCGCCTTTAGACTTTGAAAGGCCAGTAACAGGAAGAAGAAGGAAAGTTGTTTCATTTATTTTGAATATTGAGCCTCGTTAAGAAAAATGGATGATATGCCGTATATGATCATGATAGAGGAGAGGACTGTATGTCTAGCCCTTTGTTTTATCAGGCGCTTCATATCCTAAATCCGTCAAAGCTAATCCCATAAACTCCTGCGGTGTTACGCCAAATAGATCAGCCAACACGATCATCTCATCCAGCTTCAGTAAGCCCGGCTCATGAATTTTTCTATGTAACGTTGCGTAATGAATACCAGCATCTGTTTTTACAACAGTAATAGGAATAATTTTAAACGCTGCCTTCAGACTGGTAATATTACCAGTCTGAATTAAATGCTTCACAGCATCGTATCTGGAATCCTTTGGTTTTTTTGCCATAATTATTTTAAAACAGAAATATAAGTATCATATCAATATTTTAAGTTGTTTAATAATAAAATAGGTATTATAAAATTAAAAAAAGACATTTTTTATAATAAAATTGACATAAAACACTTATGTTTGTATCAACCGGATGTAATAGTAATGAGACATCTGTTTAACATTAAACGACAACAAAAATTCTGTTTTATGAACAACACCATTTACCCTGAATGGTATGAAAAACCATTCAACCTTACCCCCGAAGAAATCTCAGACCCCTCACAGGTATTATCTAACTTTTGTTGGCAATATTCCCCGGCTGAAGTGAGAGCGAAGCTGAAAGACTGGTACGCAGCTTCCTTGTCCGATGAGGCGGCAGACAACAGATCCATTTTTACCATGTATGAAAGTGTTGAAAAACTGATCGAGGCAGTATACCTGATCAATGCATAAAGCTTCCATCGCGTTGCCCTCCATACATCCAAACAATCATTTAAAACTATTTATGATGAGTAACGCGCAAAATGTATTATTAAACCTGCACACATTATTATCCCGCTTACCGGTTTCTTTCAGGGAAAGGGTGTGTGAAGAATGTAACTGGAGTGTCCCTACCTTCTACAGAAAAGTAAGATTAAAGGACATAAAGGAGAAAGACGGCAAAGTGGTTTATGCGCTTAGCCGCGCAGAGCGGGCCATGATATTAAAAGTACTGCAGGAAGTTGTTGTAGCAATGGAGAAAGATTTACAATCCTACCAATAACAAACCCGAATAACGGCGTAGCACATACGCCGTTATTCGGGTTTTACCCAATTCAATATCATTTTACAGTTTCATAGTGCAAACACACTACTCCGCTGGCAAAGGTAGTGGTCTTCAGAAGCTTCAGTGATACCGGTGTTTTAATATTTTTGAATAAAGGAATACCCTCTCCCAGTAATATCGGGTTCACAAATATCCAGAATTCATCCACCAGGTTATCCGCCATCAGCGTTTGTGTGGCGCCGGGGCTGCCGAATATAATGATTTCCTTCCCCGCTTTATTTTTAAGTTCACTCACCTGTTTGTTGATGTCATGGCCGATGATCGTGGTTTTATCCTTTTTTTGCCCTTCCAGGGTTTTGGATATAACCAGCTTTTCTACCTGGTTATACCAGTTGCCATGCTCAATATCATGTTTGCTGGCATTCGGTTGTTCTGGTGCAGTGGGCCAGTAAGCATCCATCATATCATAGGTGACGCGGCCATACAGGGCTGTATCTGCCGCGTTGGTACGGTCAGAAGCATAGTCAAACAGGTCGGCATCTACTTTGATCCAGTTCATTTCACCATTAGGACCGGCAACAAAGCCGTCCAGGGAAACATGCATAAACGAAACTATCTTTCTCATGTAATATATTATTTAGAGTGATTTACTGGTTTGTTTTAGGAAATCGCCGAGCTGTTTATAGTCTACCGCCTGGCCATCTTTAATAGTAGCCGTTTTCCGGTCAGGGGCCGTGGTGGATTGAAAGTAACCTTTTATTTCTGCCAGTTCGGTGGCATTAAACAGCATAAACGATAATTTGTCTTTTGCAGCCGAAATAACGGCGGCATAGTTCCCGTTCTTCAGGTAGTGCGGCTTGCCGTATTGGAGCCGCTCTTCGGCATCAGGAATCGTTTTAAGGACCAGTTTGCGAAGGGTGGTGGCAGCTTCCTTTTGCCAGGGCTGTAACTTTTCAATATACTGCGTAACTTCCGGGTTCATATACGTTGTTTTTAGATGACACAACAAACTTACAGCGGAAAAGTAAATAGGAACAGGTGTAATTAAGACAATTAGCGGGGCAATTACGTCAAAGCTGATGAAGGCCCCAAAAAGGGCCTTTCTATTCAAATATAGTTATCTTCGCCCATGAAGCGGATCACGTTTCCTTTTAAGACTATTCAACACCGGACATGCTTTCAGACACCACACGCCAGACAAAAATCTTTCCTGCCCTACGATTACTACTTTTTATCATAGCTGTCCCCGTAGCCTTTGTGGCCATGAACTTTTACAACGGCACCGCCGTAGAAGGAGCAATTTATGTACATGCGCACCCGCAGACCTACCTTTTAAGCCGCATCATCCCCTTTGCCCTCTATATGCTGTTTTTTTCATTACTGCTTTTTGCCATTGGGAAGATGTGTAAAAGGAAAGTTCCCACTACTACTTATGCATGGTTAGCATTCCCTGCGCTACTGGCTTTCTTTTTCATCATCGTGAATATGGGCTACCAGGCTTAATATTTCCACTGCAGCCTGATGGCAGCCAACATACTTAAATTAATGTACTGTAGGACCGTTAACCCGGTTACCTGTTAATTCGCTATGTACTGCTTTCCATCAACTCAAAACATATAATATGAAAAAGACCCTTATTCTTTGCTGCCTCGCTATTTCAGCCGCTATGCTATTTTTATCCGGTACTACTTCCGGAAAACCCTGTCAGGACGATCACCGCGGTAAGCGTGGCAAATGCAGAACGACCGTGATAGATGGCGTTTACCATTTTGATTGTATAACATCTGTAGATCCCTTAAACACCGACTGCTCCGTGTATGTACATTAACCGCTGATTTATCAGCAGGTAAGTAACCCGTTTATCTATCTGCTGATATTCACCTATTGGGATCATCATCATTCTTATTATCTGGTAGGATGCATCGTGCACATGTGGCAATGAAAACCTTAAAACCGACAATACACCTGACCATCCTGTTGCTCAACGTTAGTTTTTCCTCACACTTAAACTATATAATATGAAAAAGACCCTTGTTTTTTGTTGCGTGGCTATTTCGGCTGCTATGCTTTTCTTATCCGGCGCCACTTCCGGAAAGCCATGCCCGGACGATCACCACGGACTGCGTGGCAAATGCAGAATTACCGTTGTAAATGGTGTATACCACTATGATTGTGTAACACCTGTAGATCCATTAACAACAGACTGTACTTATTACGTACAGTAACAGCTCATTCATCAGCAGGTAAATAACTTGTTTGTTTACCTGCTGATATCTACTATCCTGTTAAAAAATACTATGCGATCATCATTGTTCCTGTTACTTTGCTGGGTAGCCATCAGCGCCTGTAATAATGAAAATATCAACACCTGGTCAAACTGTAGTAAGGCAAGTGACAAAGTGATTCCACTACGTTTATCCTTTAAAGATACCCTGAACCTGTTCCTGGATAGTATGATGGTGATGGGTATATCTACCCCCATCGATTATCATGAACAAGGGCATACCCTGTATTCATTGGATACCTATAACAAGCGCCTGTTGAAGTATACAGTAGATACGCCGGGGCAGGTAATTAATCCGGAAATCCTTGGCCAGGTGAACCTGAAAGAGAAGGTCACCTATTTTAACTATATTTCCCCGGATAGCCTCCTCCTGTATGCTTATGGATCAGCAAAGCTATTTTTCTATAATATCCCTAAAGCAGCAGTTTATAAAGAGCTCACCTTTCTGAATAAAGTAGCTGGGATGCCACAAGGCATAGAAGCGGCACCTCCTTATGCCACCCCTTCTTCACCTGTCTTTTTTAAAGAAGATAAAATTATTGGCGCCGGATTCCTGTTGGGAGAAAAAGAGAAAGATAACTTTAATGGCCGTACGATTTTTGCTGCCATTGACAGGGCTACCGGCACACCGTCCTACCATGTTCCTTATTCTGAGGTATACCGGGAACACAACTGGGGTGGATCTCACCTGCGAACGCCTTATACTACCTACAACGCACATACGAAAGAAATGGTGTTGAGTCTTCCCGCTGATCATCATCTTTACGTCATTGACAGCAACTGGAAAATAAAGACAGTAGCAGCCGGTTCTGCTGACAGCGTCTGCATTACATCCATGGGTCTTGCAAAAGGTAATGAGAAAGTGCTGGATGCGGAAGTGGCTTTACAATACTACCTGGGTACGCCATCGTACCGGAATATTATCTACGACCCCTACCAGGATCGTTATTACCGCCTGCTGGAAAAGCCACTGGTACCCGATAAAACAGGCGCCATGCCATTACCGGGAAAGCAGTGTTACCTGATTGCTTTTGACCATGATTTTAAATACCTGGGAGAAGGACAACTGCCGGATGGGCTGGCATTGGATAATTTTTTTGTTACCCATGAGGGGGTATATTTTCTTAATCTTCGTAATAAAGATCAAAACATCGCTCAATATGTTCAATGCAAAACAGATAGGTAAGGGACTGGTATTTTTGCTGCTAATGCTTTTTACCAACAGTTGTAAAGAGCAGCACGGGCAGTTGGCCAGTGCCATTAAAAAGATAGATCCGCAAACCCTGCCAACAGGGAGTTACGTTATTATTCCCAACCAGGGATGTGAAGGCTGTATCAGTACGGCGGAAGACTTTGTAAAGAAGCATTATGCTACCAATGAAAGTATCCGGTATATTTTTACACGCATACAATCCACGAAACTATTGAAAATAAAATTAGGCAGTGAAGTGATGAGCAGCTCCCATGTACTGCTGGATACGGCAAACGTTATTGTCTATCCCGATAAAGCAAAAGCCATCTATCCCATGATTATAATGATGTCAGGCGGCCGTATCGCCGGCATTACTTATCAAAGCCCGGACTCCGATGGATTTGCGGAACTACTAAAAGCATCGCACTAGGATTTTTAAAATAAAATACTTATCTTGATTATAGTAAGGTGAACATGAGCAAACAACCAAATTCTGAACTAGGCATATAAATAATGCCGTAATTCCGTGAACATGAAAAATCGACCCGCTGTCTTTATGAGCCATCTCAGATGGTGTTTTCATTTGCATGAAAAACCTTGTCTATAAGCATTCTTTGTTTATCCAAAACCATTTAAAACATTGACAATGAAAATGAATTCCCGTATGTGGTATGCATTTGTCATATCCTCGTTTTTACTTTTTTCCTGTAGCAAAAATCTGAAAGAGACAATACCTGCCGCCAATGCAGCAGGACTTGTCACTCCACTTTCTGTGCCTGCCGCCTCCAGTTATGATGTGCCGCTGGCTGGAAATGCTTTTGTAACCACCGCGGCAACGGGTGGGGCAGAGGTGATCACCAGCAATGGTTTGGGTAACTGGACCAGTGCCAGCGCTATCACCAGCACCTATTTCAGACTGGCCCTCACCGGTACATTGAATGTATCCATTAAAATGAAAGTACCTTCCGGTACGAGTAATATTAAAGTAACCGTAAATGGTACTGCCTTTACCAAAGCAGTTACCGGCAACGCCTATACGACTTACAGCATCGGATCGGTAAACATCACCGCTGTCGGCTATGTAAAAGTAGATGTACAGGGCGTTACCAAAACCGGTAGCTATTTCGGCGATGTTTCCCATGTGGTTATCAGCGGCGCAGCCACTGCCAATAACGTGGTATATGCCAACGATGCCGCCAATTACTACTGGTCCAGACGCGGCCCTTCCGTGCACATGAATTACACCATTCCTTCCGGTACTACGGCAGAATGGTTTTACAACGAATTAACGGTGCCCACCGGAGAAGATAAAATCGGCTCCTATTTTATGAGTAATGGTTTCTCCGGCGGCTATTGCGGTATCCAGGTGAACAGCGCTACAGAACGGAGAGTATTGTTTTCTGTATGGGACCCATCCGTAGGTAAGACCACATTAGTA
>NZ_JBFTSK010000066.1:0-36089 GCF_056399985.1 Chitinophaga sp. 01L420 | reverse complement strand
GTATGTACCCGGGGATGAAAAAGATCCTTCCGTAGTACGGCTCGTATTAAATAGTGATATTGATGATAATTATGATAAGATAATAAATGAAGTTATAAATCTTGAATAGATAATACATTTGAATTTTCCCCATTCCATTTTTTATGTGTAATTTAATTTTTGCGCAATAGGATCTAACCCAGCCTATTGATTATAGGAATTAACCATATAACCAGAATAACCCGGAACCTGTTTTATGAAGAAAGCGACTTATTCAGACCGATCTATTGTAGTTGACATTCTCACTCAGGCTTTTTCCATGAATAAAAGCGTGAATTATGCTGTAGGAGGCAAGGAGAAGCGGATCCGAAGATTAATGGAGTATTCATTTGATCTTTGTTATCGATCTGGCGAAGTATACCTCTCAGACGAAAAAGTAGCCTGTATTCTCTTTTTAGACCCTGAAAGGAAAAAAACAAATCTTAAAACGATTCTTTGGGATGTAAAATTAGCTTTTGGTGCCATCGGTATACTTAATCTGAGAAAGGTTTTATATCGTGAAAATCTGGTACAAAAGCATCATCCTAAGCATCGGATGCGCTATCTCTGGTTTTTGGGTGTTCACCCATCTCAACAGGGGCAGGGCATCGGTTCTGCATTATTACATCAGACACTCAACCTGAGTAGCCTACCTGTTTATTTAGAAACTTCGACATTAAAAAATCTTCCATTGTACGAGCGTTTTGATTTTAGCGTCTACCAAAAAATAGACCTTCCATCATATCAGCTCTATCTTTTGAAGAAAGACCCAACACCCGCTATATGTTGATTCCCGGAACAGAGATGCACATAGTTACCTTTATTTTTACAGCTGTTGAATGTATCCTGCTTTTGTTCCAGCTGACATTTTTTCTTTTACGCCCGAGAGATCCGAGCCGAAAGCGCTATCTTATATTGTTATTGTCTTTGATATGTTATAATGTAGCAGGAGGACYTTTTCCAGATCCGAACATACGGATTCCCATAACAATTCAGAATATTATTGCTTACGGTTGCGGTTTTTTAATGGCTTCATATTTCCCTTTTTATTTATATAAGGCACTGGGATTGAAGAAATTGCGATTCCATGCGATTTATGGGATATTTCTATTTTTGCTACTTCCTTATTTTGCATTCTTCGTAATAGCCTACTCTATTACTCAAAACCTCCAGTGGGCAAAAGATTACGGCTTAATAATTCCATTTATCTATACAATATCACTTGTTTGGGCTATCACCAAATCTGTATGGGTAAAGTATAAGGAAACGCCAGCAGGCAGTGAACTTTCTGAAATATTGGGAGTGTATGCGGCTGTAATTCCTTGGGCATCGCTTCCTGTGGTAATATACTTTGATTTAGGACAGGCCACAGAAGCAACAGTAACTAACGTAGGTTTTTTGGTTGTTACTGTACTGTATATCCGAAAAATGATAATGGAGCAAAGAGAGGAATATTTTCAACTGCAGCTGTTAAATAATAGCCTTGCTGATAAAGTGAAAGAAAGAACCCAACAGCTGGAAATGGCCAATGAACAACGAACTAACACTTTTGTGAACCTTGTACATGAAACAAAAACGCCACTAACACTTATCAACAACATCGTTGAAGAATTTTTTGGCCAGCACAGCGAGAAGGAAGAACTGAAAATAGCCAGAAACAATATTGGTAAACTTATTCAAAATGTTAACAATCTGTTTGATCTGGAACGTTTTCAGAAAGGATTTGATAGGTATAATCATGATAAGATTACAAATTTCACTCAGCTAGTAGGGGATCATTTGAGCTTTTTTTCTGAATGGTGCAGCAGTAGAGATATCACAATGGAGGGGCAGTTGCAACATGATGTATATATAAAAGCTGATCCGGTTGCCTTACAGGGAGTAATTAATAATCTCATCCAAAATGCGGTAAAATTCACCGGAACAGGGGGAGCTATAAAAGTTATATTAAAGGCCGAAGATAGTAAAGTGTTTTTTGAGGTATCCGATACAGGTATTGGCATTGCAGCTGGGCAACAAGACAAAATATTTGAACCCTATTATCAGATCGGCCGTAAGGGTAATAATGAAGGAATCGGATTAGGGCTGCCAATAGTAAAAAAAACTATCCTCGGGCTGGATGGGAGCATCTGTGTTGAAAGCCCTGTATCTGGTCGAAGCTCCGGCTCAAAGTTTACTGTGTGTTTGCATTCTTACATTCCTGCAGCTAATGAGCAGGCAGAGAAGCATATTTTAAAGCCAGTGTATAATTTAGATACTGTGAAGTTGCCAGATACTCTGCCATACAACAATACCAAGCAGACCGTATTACTTGTAGAGGATAATATTACAATGACAGACTACCTACGGAAGAAATTAATTGGGAAATACAATGTACTTTGGGCGGGCAACGGTGCCGAGGCATTAGAAAAGCTGAGAACCTATACCGTACTACCGGATCTGATTGTATCCGATGTGATGATGGAACAACTCGATGGCCTAAAGTTTACCGAGATTATCGGAAAATCATCTGAATATGCCCACATCCCCGTATTACTCATATCTGCTAAAAATTCCAATAATGATAAGGCCCGAGCGCTCCGGGCTGGGGCAGTTGAATTTATGTCTAAGCCCTTTAGAAGTGAGGAATTAATGCTAAAAGTAGACTCGATTATAAAAAAATCGGTCAATTTAAAGCGCATGATCGTAGATAATGCTTTGAAGGGGCTGGGACGGCCGTCTGATAATCACACCGAGGATCTATTGAGCAGAATTGAGAAAAATTTCAAATCCTACAATCTTACAATCAGAGAAATCGAAGTAGCAAAGGCTATCTGCGAAGGGCGCACCCACAAAGAAATAGCTGAATTGCTGTACATCTCTACTCTAACAGTAAAAAAACATGCCCAAAATATCTATGACAAGCTATCCGTCACCAATAAGCTGCAGTTGATCAAAAAACTTCAAGGATAAAGCGCTTCTTCTTCTAATTCTTCCCACATAGATAACCCCTCTCAATTTTACACCGTGCTGTAAACCGCTATGGTGCGGCACAATACTCCCTTGGTAGTAACAAAATAGTACAATAGCCTTATTGTTTTTGGGATGTTTAGCAGGCACATTTGCTAAAATCTCAATTCTTGTTTATGACGGAAAAAGTCCGAGCAACTGATGAAATGCTTAAAGACATATTTCGCGGAGCATTACATGAATTTCGCGCCCCGATTAATGCAATTGCAGCTGCCGTCCGATTGTTAAACGATAGTCCGGAAGGAGATCAGGAGTTTCGTAAAGACCTGCTCCAAATGATTACTACTTCTGCGGACAACTTAGGCGCTATACAGGAGCGGGTAGACGAAGTAGTGCAGTTAGAAAAATTGCAAAAATACCAGCTAAATGAATCCCAATTTGATTTTAGGGTCTGGTTACATGCCCTTATCTACTCCATATACCCCATTGCTTCGGAAAAAGATATTAAGATCATAAAACAAGTAACACCAGATTTTCCTGTAGAAATTGAAGCCGACAAAACGTATCTGACGCAAATATTATATAATATAATATATAATTCAATTAAATACAGTGATAAATCCACCATAGTCACTATATCATGTTCCTTGCAGGAAAAAATTTGCATAGATATATCAGATCAGGGAGAAGGTATTCCGGCAGCTGAACTGCCTTTTATTTTTAACGAGTATTATCAGGTAGACGCTGGCCGGAAAAAAAAGGGGGTGGGGCTTGGCCTTTCCATTGCAAAAAAGCTTGTAGAAATAATGGGGGGAGCAATCACGGTAAAAAGTGTGTTAAGCAAGGGAACTGCCTTTAGTATTCAGTTGCCGATCCGCTAAATGTCTTGTATTTAAAACCAATTCTATGATATTATTAGACGCCAAACAAATTATTACTCAGATTGCTGATAACTATATAGGCCCAACCGTAGGCATTTGCATGGTTATGGGCGTAGCATACGCGATTCTCCACAATTGGGACCGCTACAAGGATGATTTTAAAGCGGCAATCGTTGGCCTCAGCCTCTATGCCCTGTATGGTCTGTTAGGTGCAGCTGTGATAGTGGCCGTAGTTGAAGCATATCGAAACTTAAAGCTGTATTAAAAATCATTTCGCGAATGGAAAAGCGCAAAGTCCGTAAAGGCTTAGAGGCCCCACTTGTGGTTTACGGTCTGCGGCAGCCTCATTTCTCACAGTTTTTATTAGCAGTAGCCATAGGGGTAGCCATTGTAATATCCAATTTTACAGCTGCACTTCATGCTGTGCCGAGACAATGGGGGCGTGTGCTTTTAGGCCTGCTCGTTGTAGGTGGTGCGCTGATTGCGTTATATATGATTTTCTTGGCCCGATCCCAGCGTAAAAAGCATTCCTTTCCTAAGAAGGAAAGCATCATTTCAAACAGGGATTTAGATAGGTTTCTGAAATTGTAATGATCATTACACAGGAGGTAACGACACATGATAGTTGATACTGCGGAAGCATATAGCATTCTTGGTTTTATAGGAGGGGCCGCCCTGTCAAAGTGCGGAGGGATAAGCCTATGTTATTACTTAATCAATCCTGAACCTTATTCTTTGTCTCAGCAGGCAATTGAATACCGACAGACAGAGTTTGAAAGAGCTCTGCGCTTTATGCCGTCAGGTAGCTATTTTCATAAGCAGGACGTATACCTGAAAAAGGCCTATGATGCCCACGCAGAGCTTTTAGGAGATACTTTTCTACAAAAAGCAGAAAGAAGTCACTTTGATGGTAGGGAATATTTAGAACATCATTGCGTTCTTTCCTTTACACTAGCTGGGCTGGAATCGTTGGAGCCAGCCTATATGAAAAACCCGCTGGCCTATCAGGACAATCTGGTAGAACGTGATAAGGCACGCCTTGCCGAATTTATCGAGGCAGTAGAGGGCGTGATCATAATTTTAAAGAATCTGCCAAATACTACTATCAGGAGGTTAGAGCAGGGGGAGATCGTGCAGTTTGTTGATAGATATGTTAACGGCTTCGCTGCAGACAATGGAAAACGTGATCTATATTTTGGCCCACATATGACCATAGGGGAGGCCAGGGCCTCCGTTTTTGCCGTCTGTGATGAAACAGCCCTCCCTGATGAACTGCCGGTCTATATTGAAGATGATACCCTTCCGAAAGCCAATGCTACATTGTTTATGGCCTGTTTGGAAAAGTTGGGGCTACATCTGCGGGCGAATCACATAATCAATCAAATAATATATTTTGAAGGTAATAACAAGCTGAAAGCTGAATTGGAGGCGAGGGCCGACCAATTTCATAAGCATCGTCATTTTAAAAAGGAACTAGAAATTACGGCAGCGAGGCTGCAGGAAATGCAGGTGGAGGTTATAGAATCTCAGGCCCACCTGTGCCGTGCTCATTTTTCTATTATCCTGTGGGACACAGAAGAAAAACAGTTGACAAAGGCAAAAGATGCTGTCAAGGAGGCCTTGAAAATGCGTGATTTCGGCCATTATCAGCCTAGTTACATAGGGCTGAGAAACATTTTTTTAGGTACGGTAATAGGTAGAGAAAACATTTTAGACCGGGACTTCTTCTTTTTGACGGAATTAAGCATAGCTACAGGCTTATTCGTCAATCATTCTCCATACGTCAGCGATACTGACGGCGTTTTTTTTAATGACAGGATCTTCCAGATCCCTTATAAGCTGGATATATGGGACGAACAAAAAAAGCGGATACCAGCACGTAACAGCCTGTTTATTTCCAGCACGGGTGGGGGGAAATCCTCTACAGTACTCAATATTGTAGAACAAGAGATCCGTCAGGGTGTCAAAGTTGTGGCCGTAGAATTTGGTAAATCCTTCTTAGCCGTCAGCAGGCTTTATCCATCGATTAGCGCCCATATTGATTATGACGGTGTAACCCCTCTCGGTATAAACCCTTTTTATATCGAATCAACAGAAGAGCTGACCACCGATAAAATCAAGACCCTAGCGGTTTTAGTGTTGAAATTCTGGCGTGAAAAAGTAATTGTTGAAGATACCAAGCAATATATTTCAGTAGTTAAGATTATCCGGGACTATTATAACTCAGCCCCCGTGCGGCCCAGCTTCCCGGATTTTTACCTCTATGTCAAAAACAATATTGATGAGATCCTGACCCGTCAGGAAATCCCCCCGGATTACTTTACTGTCACCAGCTTTTTGCATATCTGTAGCGAATTTATGCCGGGTGGCTTATAYGAAAATGTCTGCCGCACTGATGGGACAAATGCAGATCTGATCAGGGGTAAAGATTTTATTGTCTTTGAGCTGACACGGATAAAGAAAGATCCTTTTCTAGTCAGTATCATTATGACGATCATTTATGAAACCGTAGAAAATAAGATCCTTGCTGACAGATCAATTCGGGGGAAAATATAYTTTGACGAGTATGCTGAAACAGCTACGATGAAAGATAATTTTTCCGGTGAGGACGTACATAGTACAGTGGCGTTCTTTTTTCAAAAGCTCCGTAAAGAGAATGGCGGCATATCCGCTGTTATTCAGTCCCCTGCTCAGCTGCCGGATAATAACCTCACTGATGGGGTAATTGCTAATACTCAGATTATTTATGTTTTACCAACCACCGAAACGGTGTATTCTGATATTTGCACCACGTTTAAGATTACCAACCCCGCCCATATCCAGCTGATGAAAAGTATACGGAACGATTTTGTCGCCCCTCGACCATATGCGGAAGTGTTTATACGATTTCAGGATCTGTATGCTACGGTGGTGCGTTTGGAGTTCTCCCTGGCGAAATTTTATGCCTATCAGACCGATGGCAAAGACTGGCAGCGTATATCAGACGATTTTAAAGAAACAGGTAGTATGGAAGCCGCTATCACTAACATTATTAAATCAAGATCTCATGAAAAAATTATGCTGTAGCCTGATTGTAATGTTCATTACAGTAGTATGTCATGCTCAACTGGTAGTATCAGATCCCACTATGGCAGGCCTTACGTTGGCTCAGAAGGCAACTACAGTTAAACAGCTGGAAGAAGCCGCCCGCCAAACTATACAGCTCAGTAAGACCTACGAGCAGATAAAGAAAGGAGTTGAATTATACGAAAAGGTCAGTAACAAGCTCCAAGACGCTGAGCAGGTACAGGATCTATTTAATAAGCAAACTAGCCTTATTATCCGGGCGGGTGATGCCATAAAATCAATCGGAAAGATGAAGAACCCCTCAGCATCAGCTGTATCCGATTACAGGCGTAATATAAATACGGTCATAGATAATAACCGGGCAAATCTTACCATGTTAACAAATCTTTTAACTGATGGGTTTTTCAAGATAAGTGATGAGGGTAGGCTAAAGCTGATCATGGAACTGAAAGACCGCACAGAGCGAGCAACACGAAGCATTAACAGTTACCAGTCAGCTTATGAGGCTACCAGTGGCGCAAAAAAACTATTACAAGGCTTATAATATGGCAGATATTCCTTTAAGTCAGTTTGGGATAGAAAATGTAACGAAAATCTACCTGCAGGTGAAAACCAGCTCCCTGATGTTAATTACATTGGGTGCCACATCTGCGTATGGTATTTTTCTCAGTACGTCAGTTTTTATCAAGCAATGGCGGGCTAATATGAACGCCAGCGGTGGGCCTGCCGTTTACAAAGGCATAATGGATCTGTTTTGGCAATATCTTTTTACGCTTGTCATGATTGGTATGATGCCCATTGCTATTTCTGGAATGGAGGAAGTGTTTGGCACCATTCAGCAGTTAGCAATTGACGAGGTAAAGGGRGAGCCAAATGGTGCTATAGCAACGCTAATAGCGGAAACAGAAGAAATGCAACGCCGTTATCCAGACGGGCCTTCTATCTTCTATGATACACTACCGGACCTGTTTGCATACTTCAATATTGTTTATGTAAAACCTGCGCTGGCATTGGCTGTAAGGTGGCTTTACGCATTATTTCTGTGTGGCAGATTTCTTTACCTTCTATTGCTTGAAATAGTCTATCCTATAGCATGGGTAAGCCTGCTGCATGAGGATACCTCCAAATGGTTTTGGGGATGGGCCAGTAATATGCTGGTATGTTTCCTGCTGGTGCCAGCCTTCCTGATCGCAAACAAATTTGCTGATACTGCAGTCATTACCGTTTTCGATGATCCATTCACCCTAATCGGGATTTTAGCCCAATTTTTTTTAAAGCTATATCTGCTAAAACGGGCAGGAGAGCTAGTTTTTAAGCTACTATGATCATGAAGGAAAAAATAATTAAAGAGTTTGATGGCTTCGCAGCAGCTAAGAAAAAC
This sequence comes from Chitinophaga sp. 01L420, assembly GCF_056399985.1. Classification (NCBI taxonomy): domain Bacteria; kingdom Pseudomonadati; phylum Bacteroidota; class Chitinophagia; order Chitinophagales; family Chitinophagaceae; genus Chitinophaga; species Chitinophaga sp. 01L420. The sequence continues at coordinate 27,794 of NZ_JBFTSK010000066.1, read as the reverse complement.
AGCGCTATTACTGTGCGGCTTATCCTTTTTTTCTGCCTATGTATCATCATTGTGGTGGTTTTTTTCTCTTTTCAGTTTGCGATTACCGCAATACGCAAAATAATTGTCGTAGACCGCACCACCGGGGAAATCATGAAGGTATCCAGTGATTTTAGCGACAAATTGTTTCGTACCCAAATGGAAACCCACTGCGGCGAGGTGGTTTACTACTGCAATAGTTTTGATCGACTAAAAATTACGGAATACCAAGCCCGGACGCTGTTTCTCGTCAGCAAATCTGACGCCTTCCGTATTTTTTCCCGGTATAAAGAGCAGCGGGCTTATGCCGATGCTATAGATCGAGGATTAGAGTATAAAGCGGAATTTATCAAGATAGACCAGCTGCAGGCAGATAAAGAGCCTTATCGGGTGCGCTTTACGTCCCGGTTGCAGATCTTCGATAATGACCGGCCTATAAAAGAATATCTCATAGAAAGTGAGGGAGAAGTACGCCGGCAAACGCCGCAATTCCCTGAAAATAAAACCGGGTTTTATTTCACAAAGTATATTCAAACCTATAAAGCACAGGAGGTGAAAAATGAGTAGGATACAGATTATCATGCTATCGGTGCTGGGTCTAATGGTGGTAGCCGTAGTGTTTTGGTGTGTTCATGTATTTAGCAGCGATAAATCAACTCAGAATGGCGATACCATGACCGATGTACCTGAAAAATACACCTACGAAGATATGATCAAATCGGTAGGTGATAAGGGTTTTCCTATTGACGAAACGCCTGCAGCAGCGCCGATACCTTCTGCAGATCCGCAAAATAATATTTCTGATCCCATTCCTGCGCCTGCAGCAACAGGGGAAGGTGATAATAATAAATCTACGCCCCCGGCTGATCCGCCAGAAATAAGGGCAGCTCTGGCCGATATTCAAAAAGCCCGGAAGAATATTAAGGCTTCCGTGATAGCTTCCGAGCAGCAGGAATCTGCAGAAGATGAAGAAATAAAAAAAATTGTGTCTGAGCGTTCACAGATTGCACCGGTCCCCCAGCAGCTCCCGGCGCCGGAGCAACAACCGGCAACAGGCACGGCGGCCACCGGCTTTAATACGATGAGCTTTGGAGGTGGTAGCAGCGGTACATCTGTCCGTAGTGCAACATCCATTCGGGGGGTAATCCTCAATGAGGTGGAGGTGGCCACTGGTGGTAAGGTGCGGATCATGTTACTGGAAAACGTAACACTGAACGGGGTACAACTACGGAAAACGCAAATGGTTACTGGTGCAATCGGAGTAGGCGACACCCGGGTACAGGTAAAAGTGGCTGGGGCTGCAGTCGATGGCCAGCTGGCTGCTATAGTCTTTTCTGTATTTGGTACCGATGGAATAGAAGGTCTACCGATAGAGGGAAACCCGGGGACGGCTACCCAGCAGGCCGCCCGTGAAGAAACAGAAAGAAATATAGAAAATGTAGCAGGTGGCGGGGTACTCGGCAGTGTGGTCCGGGTTGCAAAAACGCTGGGAACCAGCCGGCAGAGATCCACAACAGTAAAAATCCCCGCTGGATATAAAGTGATCCTAAAAACTGATAACCGCTGATGATCAGAACTGTATTACTATTGGTTTTACTTTTATCATGCACCTATTCCCGGGCGCAGGATAACCCTATCATACCAGTATCCCGTAATAAGACAACCTTTATACTCATTTATAACACTAAGGTGATTTCTGCCAATATCGGCGGCAGGAAAGGAGCTATCGACAATGAGCAGCAGATTACAGATACCGATACTTTAACTATTATTAAGCTGCAGGCGGCCATTGAAGATTTTACAGGTACTAACATGCTGGTCGTTTGCAAGGATACTGTGATGGAGTTCTCCCTCCTTTGGCAGCGGGATCCGGTAAAAACACGCTACCCTTACCGGTATACCGGATCGGTAATGAACATTACATCGCGTAATATTATCAATACCACCGGGACCGCCCCCGTTCCCGTAGCAGATTCTATTAGACAAAACGGGATAACGATACCAGCTGAAAGTATACAAAGAATGCAGGCCGCTGGCAGGCTGACCAAGCGTAGAATAAAAGATCAGGGTTTAGTTTTCATTTTGGATGACGTGGGGGTAGATGGTGGTGGTCATCATTTTTTCCGGCTACGGCTACGTAATACCACAGCTGTAGCCTACAGCATCGAGTACGTAAAATTTATTGTTGCCAGCCCCAAACGGTCTGGTATTGGCTCATCCAGTGCTGCAGCCGTACAGGATGAGTACCCGCCTTATCTATCAGCACCTGATAACTCTACAGTGATAGGTGCGGGTGAAGAAAAGGAGCTGATTTATGCCGTAGCCAAGCTGCCGTTATCAGGACAGCAGCTAGAAATAATAATGAAGGAACAGGCTGAAAACAGCCGGGGGAGAACACTGACGCTGAAAGTTCCTGCCAGCGTGCTTACCAACAATCATACTGTAGTCCGTCTATGAAGTTGTTGCTGCTGATCATATATGTATTGTGTTATTGCGCCGTAAACGGCCAAAAAACAGCCGGTCTAACCTTTTGCGGGGGTATGGTGCCGGTAGATAAAGAAAGTGTAAAAAAAAGGCTGATTTTAGCCATTAACAAGAATCAAAAAGAGGCAAGTAGCCCCTCTCTTAAAGCTCGTATTGATCTGTATATTCCCTATATCGCTATAGTACTCCGGGATTATGGGCTGCCGGATGACTTAAAATATATAGCGTTGGCAGAAAGCCGACTTAAAAAGCATGTACAAAGCCCCGTAGGGGCAGGCGGTATGTGGCAGTTTATGCCATCCACAGCCACCGGTGAAGGTTTGGCTGTAGAGGAACGAAATCAGGTGATAAAAAGCACCCATGCTGCATGTAGGCTACTACGAAAGCTATACAGTCAGCTGCATAGCTGGCCGCTGGCTGTAGCCGCCTATAATTACGGTATTGGTAACGTTGTGAAGGCTGTAAAAAAGCAGCATACTTCGGATTATTACGCCCTGCAGCTTAATGAAGAAACAGCAAATTATCTATTTCAAATTCTGGCCTTTAAAATACTCTACCAGCAACAGTTTGAACCAGCTATACAGGATCCACTTGTAGGGGAGGACACAACTGATTCACCTGTAATTGTGGAACAGAAAGAACCATTTAACAGCATGATATTTTCATCCAGAGGCAAAATAGCCCAGCCTTCTGCTGACAGTGTTATAGTGGCTGCATTTGTGTTAAAAGATAGTTATGTGGCAAACAGCGGAAGGCTGGCGTTTAACACCGCAGCGGATCTGCATATCAACGGAGTTGTGATTCCTGCTGGTAGCGTTATGCGTGGAATGGCTTACAGTCAATCGGCAGGCCGGATGTTAATTGTTGTAGAAGGTATTGAAGTGGCTGCGGGCCTGAAAGACTATGCCGGCGCTGTCTATGCAATAGACGGAAGGCCAGGTCTGTACAGCTCCGGCAAAATACCAGCAGGGGAACGTGTCACTATAAAATTTATCAGGCAATGAAATATTTCTTTATCACTATCTGCTGCCTTACAATTACAATGACAGCAGCGGCACAGGTCCACCAACAGGGAGGCACTGCCATCGACCTTACGCTCGGGAAAACYGGAATAGGAGTAACGGGGGGAGCTGGGTACATGAAAAATTTTTCAGATAACGCATATCTGCAGCTGCGCGGGATTGGTGAGTTTGGGAGGATGTATAATTTTCGATATTCTCACTACGGATTGGATGCGATGGCGTTTTATAATCCTTTTTATCTATCGGATTTTTTTCAATGCAACATCGGGGCGGGCCTCACAATCGGCTATGAAAAGATTTCAGGTATCACAAAAGAAAAGAGCAATGGCATCGGCTTTATGGCCGGTTTAAAATCCGGCGCCAATATAGAAGCGTTCCTGAGTGATCAAATGAGCTTTTATATCTACGGTAATCAGGCCTATCTGGTCAAAAAATCTTTGGGTACCACTTACTATGAAGTGGGGCTCGGGATCCGCATATTTCTAAATAACTATTACTAAATAAACCATTCTAAAAATACCCACATATGAAGAACCAGTATATATTATTCCTGTTGTTAACTGTATTTGTAGCCGCTTGTAAAAAAGATGATAAGCCCGGGGGCGGTACTGTAGAAGGACAGAAAATTGAGGCAGCGATGATCGGCCAGAAATATAAAATCTCAACTATCACAGATCAAAACGGCACAGATATACGCGCCAAGTTTGCCCCCTGCACTTTTGATGATATTTACCTCATCAAAGATCGTGGCACAGTAGAAATTACGCAGGGCGCCAACAAATGCGGAAAAGAATCTTTGGACTTAAAAAACGCCAGCTGGGGTGTGGCCTATAATGATAATGAAGTAGTGGCTATTCAATTTCCGCTTTTTAATCCGGGTACTGACTATTACCAAACACGGGAATTTTTAAAGCCTGTTTTAAGTGATATAACCAGCGGCAATGTTAAACTCAGCCTCCGCGTAGGTACGGATACCTATACTATCCTACTTACAAAAACGATGTAATTATGCGAAAATTTCTTTCCCTTTTTTGCTGGTGGCTGCTGCCGGCAAGTATTGCCGCGCAGGTACAGTTCCCGAATGGATACGGAAATCGTGACGGATCCACGGTAGTTGATGTAATTGGCAGGCAGGCTGAATACCCCACCTACAGCGATAAGGTGTTTTATTGCGATCCAGTGGGAAATTCGCCCAGCTTCCTTTTCCCTGATTATGGCGWAGCTAATACTAGCATAGGCGGCTGTGGTATTGGTCGTAAGTACATGAACTGGTTTGTCGAATACAAGATCGACAACATGAATAATGTACGGACATTTACCGTGAGTCCTAACGCCGGCGAAATTACCAAAACGTTACTCATCGTTGCCCATAACCAGCGCAGGAYACAGTGCATCGGCGGCGGGGAAAACAATGAATACATAACTGTCAGCAGTCTAACGCTAAAGTTTGAAACCCCACAATTTACCGGCCTTGATGAGGTTAAGACTGTATGTAACAGCGTTGACCACGACTACAATCTAACCGATAATTTCACGGTAAAAGACGGCGTTACCTTCTATCTGGATGATCCGGCAAGCGCTCCAATAACGAAGTTAAACCCTAAAGATCTTACGCCCGGTTTTCACCGCCTCATCGCCCAAAAGCAGTACGACAACGGCACCCCAGATATTCAGTTTGGAAGTAAGCCGGGAATTGTCAGTATACAATATGATTTTCAGGTATTAGAGGGCGTGAAAATCACAATAGGCGCCTATCCGCGAAGTATATGCCAGAATGCGCAACCAGTAGTAATAAAAGCTACTCCTACCGGGGGAACATGGGAAGGGCGCAGCATGGATGCTGCCGGCAATATTACGCCTTCAAGCATGGCGACTGGCCGCAATGTATATACTTACAAGATCAGCAATGCCGCCGGCTGTACCTCTGCGGAATCAATAGAAATTACAGGAAATGCGCCACCCGTTATAAAGGTATCTGACATTGATGTTTGCCGGGGGGCTGAGGCGTTTTTAATAACCGTGGGGGAGCCGGTCGGCGGTTCTTACTCAGGGCGAGGGGTTTTGAATCTTAGAACCTTCGACCCCGCACAGGGAGTAGTGGGGCGTAATCCCGTGCGGTATACCTATATGGACCCGGGAACTACCTGTAGTAGCTCTGGTGATTTCCAGATCAATATCATTGATGCGAGTAACTTTAAAGTTGGGGCCGATTTTACGACATGCAACACCAGCGCAGAAATAGACCTAAACCAGCGCAGCGGTGTTAGCCCCAATGATGGCTCTATCAGTTGGAGCGGGACGGGAATCATTAACGGCAAATATTTTTCTCCGGTCACTGCCGGAATAGGCTTACACACGATTACAGGCACTCTTTTCATTCCCGAAACCGGATGTACTTACACAAAAAATTTTGTTATAAAGGTTGTTACCGGTCCAACTGTTAAGCCGGGAACTGATCTTTCAGTTTGCGGTAATGCCGCACCCTTTCAGATTCCCGGCGGTAGCCCTACCGGTGGTACATGGACAGGTAGTTATATCAATACCAATGTTTTTTCCCCGAGCAACGCTGTAGCTGGTGACTATCTTGTAACCTACACGTATACAAACAGTGTTTGTGCTGTTGTGGTGCAGAAAATAATTACAGTTCAAACGCCGCCCGTCCTGAGTGTAGGGCCTGACTATAGCATTTGCCGTAATGCCGGCCCTGTAAGCTTGCCGGTGGCTACCCCTGCCGGTGGCAGCTGGGCGGCAGATGGCCCGTATTATGACGCTGCCACTGGCCAGCTGGATCCGCTGAAAATGGCGATAGGCAGAAATACGCTAACATATACATTCACTGATGGCGTCTGCGCGGTAAGCAAACAACTGATTATAACAGTAGTGATGCCGCCGGCAGTAGATGCCGGCGCTGATCAGCGCACCTGCGTAAATACAGATCCCGTGACCCTATCGGGTACAGCTGACGGGTGGAGTGGTCCCGGGGTGGATCGTGGGCGCTTTTCGCCGTCACGCGCCGGTGTAGGTGAACATCTGCTCACCTACACTGTGACCGATCCGGTAACGCTCTGCAGCGCATCTGACCAGATGTACATGAAAGTATCTGCACCGCCAGAGGTCAATGCTCATGGTGATAACATTGTATGTAAAGCTGCAGGGGATTATTATTTAGGTACCGGATCTCCGATAGGTGCTACATGGAGCGGGGCATTTGTTCAAAACGGCTATTTTCAGGCGTCTATAGCGCCGTTAGGAAATTATACCCTTTTCCTTACTTATACCGATCCGGCCACCGGCTGTACTGGTACTGATATAAAATTTATAAAATTGGTAGATGCTCCCGTACTGAATGTAGGGCCTAACTATAGCATCTGCCGCAACGCTGGCCCCGTAAGCCTTCCGGTAGCTACCCCTGCAGGTGGGAGCTGGGCGGCAGATGGCCCGTATTATGACGCTGCCACCGGCCAATTGGATCCGCTGAAAATGGCAGTGGGAACTAACACACTCACATATACTTACGAGAGCGTCATATGCACAGTAAGCAAACAACTGGTTATAACAGTAGTGATGCCGCCGATAGTGGATGCCGGCGCTGATCAGCGCACCTGTCTAAATGCGGATCCCGTTACTCTACCGGGAACAGCTGCAGGGTGGAGCGGTCCCGGTGTAGATCTCGGACGCTTTTTGCCGGCCCGCGCCAGTGTAGGTGAACATCTGCTCACCTACACTGTGGCCGATCCGGTAACGCTGTGCAGCGCATCTGATCAGATGTACATGAAAGTATCCGCACCGCCGGCAGTGGACGCCGGGGCTGATGTGGTTATCTGCGCTGCTGCTGGGGACTATTATTTACAGGGTGGTAAACCGCTGGGGGCAGTATGGAGTGGGTCCTTTGTTCAAAACAACTATTTTCAGGCGGGTAAGGCGCCGCTGGGTAGCTATACGCTTACGCTTACATATACCGATCCGGTCACCGGTTGCATTGGTACGGATACACGGGTTTTACAGCTCGTAGCAGCTCCGGTGCTGAATGTAGGGCCTGACTATAACATCTGCCGTAATGCCGGCCCTGTAAGCCTTCCGGTAGCTATCCCTACAGGTGGGCGTTGGGTGGCAGATGGCCCGTATTATGACGCTGCCACCGGCCAGTTGGATCCGCTAAAAATGTTAGTAGGTACTAACACGCTCACTTATACTTACTCAGATGGTGTCTGCACGGTAAGCAAACAACTGATTATAACAGTAGTGATGCCGCCGGCAGTAGATGCCGGCGCTGATCAACGCACCTGCCTAAATGCGAATCCCGTTACACTGCCGGGTACAGCTGAAGGGTGGAGCGGTTCCGGGGTGGATCTTGGGCGCTTTTTGCCGGCCCGTGCTGGTGTAGGTGAACAACTGCTCACCTACACTGTGACCGATCCGGTAACGCTATGCAGCGCATCTGACCAGATGTATATGAAAGTATCCGCACCGCCGGCAGTGGACGCCGGCGCTGATGTGGTTATCTGCGCTGCTGCAGGGGACTATTACTTACAGGGTGGTAAACCGCTGGGGGCAGTATGGAGTGGGCCCTTTGTTCAAAATAGCTACTTTCAGGCGGGCAAGGCGCCACTGGGAAATTATACACTCACCCTTACGTTTACGGATCCAGCCACCGGTTGCACGGGAACGGATACACGGGTGATCAAGTTAGTTGCTGCACCGGTGCTGGACGTGGGTGCGGATATAGGTACTTGCGTGAATAACGATATGTTCGCCCCGCCATTGCCTTCTGTATCCGGCGGTACATGGAAACCTTTAGCCGGCAATTTTTATGATGGCGCTACCGGATTACTGGATCCGAAAAAAATGCAGCTTGGTAAAAACTACCTTATCTACACCATCATTACAGATGCCGGCTGCAGTATAAGCGATACTTTAGGCATTACGCTACATGCCCTCCCGGTAGTTACAGGTATGCGTGACTTTAGCACCTGCCTGAACGGCCCTACCATATCGTTGGTAGCAACACCACAGCCGGGGATATGGGCTGGGGACGGTATCGACAATAATGCCGGCAGCTTCTTTGTCCCGAAAGATGCCGGTGCTGGTGATCACACGATCACTTACAAATACACGGACCCTACCACCGGTTGCACTACCATAGATACTACGTTGGTAAAGGTTAATACGCTGCCGACTATCACAATGCCTAATGATACAGCTGTATGTGTATCATCAGGTGCAGTCACATTAAAGGCGAAGCCCGGAGGCGGCAGCTGGGCCGGATCTGCTGGCATTGTTGGGACGACCTTCTCCCCGGCAATAGCTGGTGTCGGGACATATGCTATCAGTTATACTGTTACTGATCTGGCGACCCGTTGCACGAACACTGCCAGCTACAATATAACGGTACGAGGCCTGCCCGGGGCTATCAACTTAGCAGGGGATACCGCAGCCTGTGAAAATACCATCCTCACCCTTACTGCAGCTGCAGACAATACCTCAATGTTTGAATGGTACCGGGTAGGCGAAACCACGCCGTTTGAAACGGCTACAACAATTAAATACACTGTAACGAAGGACGAGCAGCTTATTATAAAGCCCAAACCGGTTAATACTGGTGACTGTGCCGGTAGCAGTCGTATTTTTTCAATTATAAACAACAGTCCCCGCGGCACTGTGAAATATGAAGGGCTTAACGATACATTAGCGTTCGGCACCCTGTATAGAGCCACCAGCATGGTAGAGAAGGCCGCTATATATCGTTGGGACTTCGGAGATGGTGGATTTAGTACTCAAGGCGAAGGAAACCATTATTACTATACTCCGGGCAGACACGCTGTTTCCCTGACAGCAACCGGCGTCACTGGCTGCATAGTGAAGTATCCACTACAAGACGTGTTTATCCGCGATGAGAACGGAAAAGTACCGGATCCACAAAATGACAGAGGGGACGGGATGGATCCGGGCAGTAATGATCTGCTTATCTACCCTACAACTTTTAACCAGCTGCTTACTGCTGAATTTATGCTAAAAGCGCCGCAGGATATGGTAATTACATTCTTTGACTTCCGCGGAAACACCATTTACGAAACGAAACAGGCGGCTGTTAAGGGACGAAACCGCATACGCCTTGCAACTGAAAAACTGCACGGTTCGGGCGTCTGGTATTTTATCAGGTTACAGTGCAACGAATTTACCGACACAGAAAAAATATTTAAGCTATGATGATTACTAGGAAACCGTTACTGCTATTAATCTTTAGCCTTTTTTTGGTGGCATGTGAAAACAGAAAAGACGGCCTGAAAGACTTTAACGATCCACCAGAAATTTTGCTGAAAGCCCAGCGGGGCGGGCAGGCAACCCACCAGCTTATAGATAGCGTTAAGGTGTCCAAACCCGCATTTGCATTTATGCCGCTGATAATTCACGTCAACGATGCCAATAAGAACATCCGGGGCATTACTATGGCTACACTCAGCGGAGATGGGTATCTGCAATATATAGATCAGAAGATCACAGATACCGTTGCTGTAACCATTCCTGAAAGTGGGGAGGGTATCTACCGCTATTACCCTGCCCGCGCAGGAACCGTTAAGGTGAATTTCACAGTAACGGATGTTTTTGGCCTGCAGGACGCTGCCACAATGCAGCTATATGTATTTAACAATCTGCCACCGGTTGCTGCATTGGAAGTGCGGTATTTAGGCGTAGCAGATCGGTATGAGTACATCTTGGACGGCAGCGGCTCATTCGATACAGACCGCAGTTTTGGGGGTGTGATCAGCAGCTATATTTTCTATGTAAATAATGTGAAAGTTGCAGAAACCACCACACCAGCAAACCCCTATATTTTTAGCAGTGCTGGCACTTATACGSTCAAACTACAGGTTAAAGATAATGACGGCGACCTGAGCAAAGAATTAAGCCTGCCGCCAGTTGTGGTACAATAAAATTCATCATCATGCGCACAGTCCTTTTTTATGTCATTATATGTATTTCGCTGACAGCACAGGCGCAATCTCCCGCGCCAGCACTGGGTTTTCTTGAAATCGAACCTGATGCCCGGAGCAGTGCTATGGGAGGCATCGGCGTTGCCACCAGTCCGGACAATTTTGTTTTTTACAACCCGGCAAAAGTGGCCATGCGAGCCGGTTATGAGTATGGAATATCTGCCGGTTACGTGCCATATCTCCGGCGCCTGGTTAAAGGCATCGGCATGGCCACCATGCATGGCTTCCGGCGGCTGGATGATCAAACCTGTATCGGATTAGATCTGCGTTATTTTTCGCTGGGCGCCGTGTCCTTCAAAGATGAAACAGGTTACCCTATATATGAATATAACCCTACGGAATGGACTATAGGATTGACTTACAGCCGGCAGCTATCAGAATATAACAGCATTGGGATTACAGCGCGGTATATCAATAGCAGGCCTGCTGCAGGTATTCAGTATCAGGGACAGGAAATTAAGACCGCAAACGCTGCCGGCGTGGATTTCGGTTATTATTACTGCTCCGTGGCTGCTTCCGAGCTAAACGGCTATACTGGTGGGATTTTCAGAGGCGGGCTTTCTTTTTCTAATCTCGGAACTAAAGTAGTCTACTATTCTGCAGGGGGTAGTGCCTTTCAGCCCATGAATTTCAGGGCGGGCGTGTCTTATACTTTCTCCAGCCCCGGGGATCACCTGTTTTCTTTATCTGGTGAAGTGATAAAAGGGCTGGTCCCCGCACCGGTGATAAGGGATGATAACGGTGATATTATATCTGGCAAGGATCCGGCGACTACAAATGTTCCAGCAGCATTTTTTTCCAGTTGGGCAGATATGAAAGGTTGGGGGGTAGGAGCCGGGGTTGAATATCTCTACCGACAACAGTTTTTCCTTCGTGGAGGGATCCACTATGAGAATCCCGACTATTCACCAAAGCAGCTTGCTACAGTCGGTGCAGGTTTCCAGCTCGGCGCCTTCCATCTTGATTTAAGCTATTACACGGCTATCGTCCAGAAAACGGGTGCCACTAACGCACAAGCTCAAACCTTTAAAATCAGCCTCGGGGTAATACTTGCTGCTGAATAAAACAGATAATTATGAAAAGATGCACTTTAGTCTTTCTTTTTTTTATGCTTGTCTGCTGCATGATTTCCTGCACCAGTACGCGGCTTAACACAAACTACCGGGCCAAAAAGCAGGTAGGATGTGCAAAATTTTAACAACTTAATATGGTGGTTATAATAGACTATTTTTTTAAAATAGCATATTTTTTAGTACATTTGAAAATAGTTATCATAGTTAAAATACTAAAAATAGTATGGCAAAAATCATCGCATTAGCAATTCAAAAAGGAGGCTCAGCAAAAACCACGACAGCAGCCAACGTTGCCGCCGAATTTGCCGCAAAGGGTTATAAAACGTTATTGGTGGATGGTGATCCGCAGGCCAATCTTACAACGGGGCTAGGCTTTCGGGATCCTGCTACAACTAAGATAGGTTTGTATGATGCTCTGATGGGGCTAATTGATTACATACCTACTCTCCAATACAATGAAAACCTATATCTGGTACCCAGTAATATTGATTTATCCGCTGCAGAAATGGAGCTGGTAAATGTTATGATGCGGGAAACCCGATTGAAATCTATTTTAGAGCCGATTAAAGATCAATACGATTTTATTGTTATTGATTGTGCACCTACATTGAGCATTCTTACCATTAATGCGCTGTCTGCAGCCGATTATGTATTTGTTCCTGTGGAAACGGAATACTATGCCTTATCCGGATTAGATAAACTGCTTAATCTACGGCAAATGATAGAAGACCGAGTTAATCCCCAGCTCCGTTTAGGCGGGATAATACTTACTAGGCATGATTCCCGCGTTGTGCTACATCGTGATATTGTTGAAGATATTCGTAAGGTTATGCCAGAGGGTACAGTACTGGATACTATCATCCGAAAAAATGTAAGCATTGGAGAAGCGGCCGCCAGAGGATTAACCATTTTTGACCATGCACCAGAGAGTAATGGAGCGATAGATTATAAAAACGTTACAGCTGAGATACTAGAAAGAGTGCTGTAATTTGCCATATTATTAGATAATACTTGTAATATAATATTTTCTAATCATACTAAAAATACTAAAAATATGCCTAATCCAAATAAAAAATCCTTTTCTGGTTTAGCTGGGGAAACGCTGGCACCAAAAGGTTTTGGGGGAATTGTAACAAGCCCTAGCGAAGAAGGAAAAGACAAGCCTGTAGGTAAAAGCAAAACAAATAATACGGAAGGTGAAACTATTGATGAGGTACTGCAACCAGATGCTCGTAAGTACGAAACCTTTTCCGTTTTGATTACACACTCCGAGAAAATTAAGGATTATACGCACCAACAGCGATTAAAAGGGAATACCGATTATCGCTATAAAGACGCGCTCGATGACCTTTTAGCCATTGCATTTGAAAAAGTTGGTCCATTACCTGAACGCCCAGATAGTATAAAAGTAAAAGAAAAAGCAAAGGGTAGAAAGGGATCTCCCGGAAATAAAGTTGCTAGAAAGCTAGATTACTAGTAATTTAGCTTTCTAGCAACTTAGCATTAATCAGCACTATATTTTACAAAGGAATAATCTTGTAATATTTATAATATAAAACCTATTTTTTATGGACAGCATTGCGACAAAAAAGGAAACAAAAGCGAAACCTCCTAGCTTTAGCATACACGTTGATCCCACCCTATTGAAAAACGTGCAAAGATTTTGTTTAGATCAAGATACAACTCAAAAGACGCTAGGAGCTGCGCTTTTATCGTGGTTTATTTCTTTACCACTTGATGAACAACTCGCTTTCATGGAGAAAAACCAAAAGAATGCCGGGGAATAATTATTAACCATAATCTTTTGCTTTTATGCCCCCTAAAAAAGACAAGGAAAACAGGACTATCGTTAAACGGACAAGGAAAAAGGGTGTTGAAATTATCTTGCCCGGTACACAAACGATTTTGTACCAAAGTAACCGTGTTACAAATGGCCGAAACTCGTTAAGTCTTTACCAGTGGAAGGTTTTAGCTTGTACGATGAAGGAGCTGCAGGAGCCAATCAAGTACTCCATGCAGGGAAAGGATTACCTGCAACTGCCTCTTTTTGCTGAAAACGCTATTGGGGATGTTATTTCTGAACCTGTGATATTCAGGGAGCAAAAAGATTCCAAAATTGTCCGTATAGCGTTAACATTATCAGATATAACAACTCCAAACCATTATCAACATGCCATAGCTGCCGCTACTGCACTTCAGCAGTACCGAATTGTCCTCAAAAGCACAGAGCATAAGGGCTATAATGATAGCAACGTTCTATTTACCCGTGTGAGTACCCCGGAAAAGCTCAATGGTTCACTGGCTATCTATGTTGAAATGTACCGGGATGTTGCCAAGCTGCTCATTGAGGTAGACAAGAATGAAAAGGGAAAGCCCGTTCAATTTACGAAATACATTTATGAGATCATAAAGCACGCCAGCAGCAAGTTTACCCCAATTCTCTATCAAAAAATTAGCAGCTGGAAGGTTAATGGCGGCTTTTTTATTACGTATGAAAATTTACGCAAGGATCTGGGCATTGCTGATGATGAATATAGTAACTACGCCGACTTTAAGAAACGGGTTTTAGTACCAGTGCAAAAGGAATTAGAAAAACGGGCAGATTGCTGGTTTAATTGCCGTGCAAGAGATTTTGAAGAGCGCAGGGGGCGAAAGGTAATTGGCTTGAATTTTAAGGTCATCACGCCCGAATTTGAGGAAGCCCAACGAGTACAGGCAGATAATATCCGCGATATGTTACGTAGGCATCTGCATTTCAAAGAGGAACACATGTTAAAGATAGCGCCCCTTATACATTCTGAAACTGATTTTATGCGCTTAGGTGTAAAGATTATAGATTTAGTAGACCATCTAAAAAATAAAGGGGTTGATAGCCAAGGGAACATCATAATGGATCCTCAAAGTTATGCCATCGTAGCTCTGCGCGAAGCATTTTCCGTTTAAGAGCCAGTTATCCACAGCTTTATTTCCAAAAATGTCGCGATAGGAATATCCTATTTCCAAAAATGTCATAGTATTAAGTTCCAAAAACGTCTTTACCTATTCCAATAATGTCTGTGATAAGTTACAAATTAGTCGCAATAAATCCGATCATCCGTCCTTCTGTTACGGGTTTTGGCATCGGACAATCTAAACTGATATAATTATAAAAGTCCTACATAGGTAAAATCAAGCTACAGTTTATAATGAAAAAATGGCTATTCTCTCTAATTTTATATGCCAAAATGGCAGTAAAACCGCTATTCCTTTTGTTTTTTTTCGGAAAATCGGTCATCACAAATTAAAAAGCACCCCGCGCGGCAATAGAAGTTACAAAAATGTCGCATTACTACCCCATAAGTGCTTTCTATAAAAAAAGCTGTTCCAATTTTGTCGTGATACATCATAAGAAGTTGATTATTACTATTATTGTTACACTTTATATTTTAAAAAAATACTAAAAATACTAAAAATAGTATGGGGTTAAGCATTCGATTGACTATCAAACATCGTTGCGACGCTCCATTCATCTGCAGGAAGCATATTTTGCTATTTTCTCATTTGCCCTATTTTTTTGGGCCATACGGCCATTCATTCTGTAAGGGGGGGCTGCTGCCGCCGAGCCACCCCCTCCCCATACCCACCCCTCCCGGCGGGGGTTTCAAACAATGGAGGCCGGCAAGGCCGGAATAAAAAATACTAAAAATATTTTATTATTTAATAATATGGAAAATAGTGATCATACTAAAAATATTAAAAATAGTGACTATTTTATGACAAAAAACAGTCCTTCTAGTTTGCTAGATTACTAGTAATTGAGTAACTTAGTAATCTAGAAAGCTAGTAATCTAAATTACTAGCAATCTAGAAAGCTAGTAACTTTTAACCTTAAATATCTTTTTATGAAATGGTTCAGCGCATGTTCAACAATTGATGAAGTTAGGGATTTATACAGAAAACTTGCAAAGGAGCACCACCCGGACGCCGGAGGACAAACAGAGGTAATGCAGGATATTAATAATGAATATGCATTTGCCAGTGCTACTATATTGAAAGGTGGTAATCTGAGCGAATCGAAACTTGAAGAAGAATTACGATTTACAGAGGAATACGCCGCCGCCATCGACAAAATAATTAGCCTCCCGGGAATTATCATTGAATTAATAGGGCGTTGGATATGGGTAGGCGGTGCAACCTATCCTGTCAGAAAACAGATAAAAGCAGCTGGTTTTAAATGGGCGGAAAAAAAGGAAAAATGGATTTTTAGGTCTGAGGACTATAAAAGCAGAGGCAGAAGCAATAAAACTTTGGATGAAATCCGCGGAAAATATGGCAGCCAATTAATTAACCAGAACTACCGTAAAGCAATTAATTAACCCGAAACATCCTATCTCCCGGCGGCGCCCCCGGTAAAGAGGCGCTTAATAAGCATAAATATTTTAATATGTATGATTTCAAACAGTTTAACAGCTGCTTTGCAGCCCTTTCTATGCACGTATCTAAACACGAAGCTTTTAGTTTGTTTTTAGATTTCTGCCTGATGGTTTTTGACCCCATTAACAGGCACAGGGCCTTAAGTGAATACAGCGACAATAAAAGGATAGCGAATAAGAATACACCTCAACTGCTTTTAGAAATGTTTAGCATAATCGGTGACCTTTCAGATAATGGTGGGGAAGGTTTTGGGGATCCACTCGGAGAGTTTTTTACTATTGAAATAACCAACGGCCACAACGGCCAGTTTTTTACGCCCGAACCTATTTGTGACATGATGGCCATGTTTCAGGGAGAATCCCAGCCGGGGCAGTCTGTGTTGGATCCCGCCTGTGGAAGTGGCCGCACCCTCCTATCTAAAGCGAAAAGAAACCGCTTTTTAAGATTTTTCGGGGCAGACGTAGACCACATTTGCGTAAAAATGACCGTTTTAAACTTCCTGTTTAACTCTCTTTCCGGAGAAGTTGCACACATGAATACTTTGAGTAATGATTTTTTTTGTGGTTATAAAACCTTTACCGTGTTAGGGTCAGACGGGATGCGGTACCCATATTTTACCAAATTCACAGACCCGAACGAAAGCTATATCTGGCTACGCCCGCCAGCTGCACAGCCTTCCTCAGAAGTACCGGAATTTAAGCCCGCGCCGCCTGCAGGGCAACAAGGATCTTTATTTTAATATTTACAAAAAATACTAAAAATAAAAAAAATATTAATCATACTAAAAATATAAAAAACATGAAAAATACTAAAAATGTTA
The DNA here is from genome assembly GCF_056399985.1 of Chitinophaga sp. 01L420. Lineage (NCBI taxonomy): Bacteria > Pseudomonadati > Bacteroidota > Chitinophagia > Chitinophagales > Chitinophagaceae > Chitinophaga > Chitinophaga sp. 01L420. Next base: position 10,972 of record NZ_JBFTSK010000066.1, on the reverse strand, counting down.
TTTCATCACTTAGTGTATTAGGATCCTGCCGAATAATTGATATAGCAGTAAATGAAATACCAAGGGAAGTAAGGGAAACACTTATTTACTACCTCACTTCTTATCTGGATTCCAGCGATTTAATGGGAGAAGATCTCTATCGGTTAGATGATTGGCAGGAATGTTTAGAAAAACTCCCTGATTGTGCCCCCGGGATTGAAATAATTAAACGAATGCATCTACTCTGTAAAAGGCAAAATGCAGCTTATGTCCGGCTTGTAGTTGAATAATATATTTTAACTATTTTTTATCATATTAAAAATACTAAAAATACTAAAAATACTAAAAATATGGAAACAGATACATTCACGCAACAGGAAGTTGATTATCAGGTGATGATTAGCATTATTTTGTCTGATCACTACATTTTAGGTGTCTGTAATACTCTAAAAGAAGGTTATAGAGCTGGTGTTGATATGATAAGAAAATGGGCCGCCGCTTTTCAAAAAGAACACCCTTTATACGAAGTTGAACCAGATGAACTGTTAAAGACCATTATTCAGTGGGGCGCCGACAAGTTAAAGGTATTACAACAATTATAACTATTTTTTAAAAATACTCATCATTTTAAAAATATTTATCATACTGAAAATACTAATCATACTAAAAATATAAAAAATTGTTTTGCCCAGCTCTATAGCCTCGATAGGGCACAATTTCGAGGCCTTCCGGGCAGCAATAAACATCACTGGATTATGGATTTCTACTTTGTCACCCGAAAAATTATACTTTATGATTGATGATATAGAAGAATTAATTGCGCGGTATTATAGGTTAATGCTTATCATTTCCTTTCTCATTGGCTTATTGCTCGGTGCTGCACTGGCATTAAATTATGCAAACCAACAGTTATTGGAGATTTTGGAAAAAGCATCTGCAACTCTAATGAAACAAGCAATAACAAGGTTATAATAGAAAAGCCGCCCAGCGGCGGCTTTTCATCCCCTATGCACACTCTTAAACGTCAAGGTTAGCGTTTCCGCTTGTATATAATTCTACTTTTCTATTATCAGCGGGTAATTGTGTTGTTTTTCAATATGATGGTTTTAATATTTCTCTGTGGTAGTTGTTTTTCGGTAATGATTAATAGGTTTTCTTCTGCACCGTACCCATTAAGTGAAGCTATCAAGTGGTAATTACCGATAGGGGCAAGAATAGAAAATTTTCCATCATTATCTGTTACTGTGTTTTTTATGGCGATGCCATCACCGCTATAGAGAGTAACCAACACTTTTGAAAGGTAAACGGCTTTACAATCCTTAACAGTACCCTTTAAAAGGATCTGTTTTTGTGATTGACTGAAACACACTGTAGTAAACAGTATAAAGCAGAGCGACAATATAAAATGTTTCATAAAGAAGTTTAAAAATGGGGGCTTCGATCCCTATAATCGGCCCCCTCTACCATCCATTTATTACCATTGCTAAATAAACACATAACAAATTTTCAACGGTTAATGATTACACAAAATGAGCGTATTAACTAATTTTTCACAACTTTACTTTTTCTACAGACCGCCACCCGGGAATATTCGCGCGGCCCAGCTGTAGTACTTCGATTATTCGCCACCGCGAGGCCTCACAGACTGTATAACCCTGTTATTATATTTGTTACATTTATCCCCCCGGAAAGTGTTAACATTCGTAATTCCCAAAACTAACACAATGGAAAAACTGACAATAGATTATAAAACCATCGACAGATATGCTTTACAGTTTCGTCCCTTTGATGTGGAGGACTTTAAAAAAACATGTAGAGCAGCTATTCCTGATGCAAGCAATACAGCAGCATGGTACATAGTTGTGAGCTGTTCTATTCAGCCAGATGGCACCCTTCAATGTTATTTGAAGGGAAGTCCGGGCGAGCGTATAGCACACCAGCCGTACAGACCTGATGGGACACCGATCATAGAAGGAGATCCCCGGTATTGTAAATCCCCGGAGAGCATTACACTAATGAGTTACTAATGATGTAATGAACATTACACTTTATTGTGAGGAACTATATTTATTGGCACTGATGTAATGTTCATTACATCAGTGCCAGGTATCGGGACCAATAGATCTTTAATCGGAAAGTGTCGTATTCATTGAATCATCCGTTAAAGATTCCCGGGCAACCTTAACAAAAAGTTTTTCTAATTCAGTTAAACTTGGATCTGCTTCTAATTCTATTATTTTAGCCTCTAATTCCCCTTCCTGTAGATCAAGGAAATGCTTGATGAAGAAGTCCACACTCTTTTTCTCCCATATTTTTGTTGCGGCGTACTCTTTTACATTAAATCTCTTTCTTAACATTGGAGGCTTGCTCATACTGGCAGATTTTTGTTTGTTGATTCTCGATTACAGAAGGAGCAATTTATTCATTACTGCAAATCAAACTTGAAATCTAAACGGAATTTTTTTCTGCTTAACATATATGTGATTTTTCCGAAGTATGTTAATTTTCGTTAATACGCTCATAGTAAGATTTTGTAAATGATTGGACGCACGGTAAAGTATACTATTGCGATATTCTTATATCCGCAGTGGCGACTACCGCTGCCCCTTTCATTTAAAAAACTGTTCTCTGTGTTTAGATGTACGTTTTTATTAGTATGGCTGATAGCCTTAACAGGTCAGGCTAAAGCTCAAAAAATTAAGGCAATAGAGCTAAGACTTGTAAGTAGGGACTTATCGCGGGAAACAGCAGATCCGTTAAATATTTATATCGAAAATGATTCTCAGGTGCTGGCATCCAAACAACAATATTTTGAATGGAAAACATCATTCCCCCCAATCATCAAAATGCAGCTATCGCAGGGAATATCCTTAGAGAAATTTGAGAGCTGCAAATTAAAAGTGTTGCTCAAAAAAGGGAGAGAGGCGTATAAATTTGATTGCGTTATTAACGTTTTTGTAGAGGGTCAGAAAAAGCCAATAAAACGGCGAGTTAACGATCTCAATTTTCCGGGATCGGTTTTTCCTTCAAAACAACAAGATTCTATTATCTACCCGTTAGCGGTGAAACTATAACATCAAGAGGGGCAACATAGCACAGTCCTGTTGCCTACTGGTGACAGGGCTTTTTATGTAATTTTTGGGGAGCTGGGGGCTATAATAAATATCACCCAAACAAATTTGTCCAAATCAGCTTTTCGTCACCCGAATAAAAAACTAATATAATTAGTAAATAATCCCCTAATTTTACTAAAAATATTAGTACAGTGAAAGAGGTTTGGCGAATAATTAACGATAGTAAAATTTTACTACCTGTCATTGCGGGCAGCCTTCCTGCTGGCTTTCCTTCACCTGCAGCCGATTATATTGAAAATTCCATAGACCTCAATACACTACTGATCAGCAATCCAACGGCAACATTTTTTGCACAAGTTCATGGTGATAGCATGACTGGAGCATTCATACACCCTACAGCCACCCATCTGATCATTGATCGTTCACTTGCCCCCAAACACAGGGATATAGTGGTAGCAATTGTTTTGGGCGAATTTACTGTTAAGCGATATTTGATTTTGCCACAGGGCGTAATGCTTGCTGCAGAAAACCCGAAATTCAAGCCTATACCTATTTCAGAGGGTATTGATGCGGAAATTTGGGGGGTTGTTACCTACATTATCACGGAAGCCCAAAAGATATAGCCATGTATGCCCTCGTTGACTGTAATAACTTCTACGCCTCATGTCAGCGGGTTTTTGAGCCGCGTATCCGGCGCCTGCCGGTCGTTGTCCTTTCCAATAATGACGGGTGTATCATTGCGCGAAGCAATGAGGCAAAGGATCTCGGTATAAAAATGGGGGATCTGCCGTTTAAAATGTTGGATTTTTTGAACGCTAACAATGTTCAAATCTTCAGCAGTAATTACACCCTCTACGGTGATATGAGCGCCCGGGTTATGCAGATGATTGCAGCAGCAGCACCAAAATACGAAGTTTATAGCATTGATGAAGCCTTTATTGACCTACAGGGGGTGGCTATTAATGAACTGGAAGCCTTTGCTAAGCGTTTAAAGCGGAATATATTACAGGCAACAGGAATACCAGTTTCAGTGGGAATCGCCAAGACTAAAACACTGGCGAAACTGGCAAACAGATGGGCAAAAAAACATCCTGAGACAGGCGGGGTACATGTTTTAGAGGGTGATCAGAAAGTATCAGTAGCACTGCAGCAGACAATGGTAGGGGACGTGTGGGGTATTGGGCGCCAGTATGAGCTAATGTTGAATCGTCACAACATCACCACTGCCCTGCAGCTCTCGCTGACTTCTGAAAGCTGGATCCGAAAGTGTATGTCAGTGGTAGGCCTGCGTCTCGTGAAAGAGCTAAAAGGTCAATCCTGCATTTTACTTGAAGAAATGCAGCCTCCCAAACAGAATATATGTACCAGTAGGTCATTTCCGGAGATTATTACGGAAAAAGAAGATGTGCGTAAGTGGGTAATGACACACATGGCCAGCTGTGCGGAGAAGCTGCGGCGCCAGAACAGCTGCGCCAGTGCAATACATGTATTTTTACAAACAAATCCATTCAGAATGCAGGATAAGCAGTATTATAGGAGTATTACTATACCGTTGCTCACTCCTGCCAATAACACCCCTGAGCTGTTGTTCTATGCTGGAAAGGCGCTAAATACTATTTATAGAGCCGGATACAATTATAAAAAGGCAGGGGTAATGGTGCTGGATCTTGTGCCTGCCAGCCAGCGGCAGGGTAGCCTGTTTGATAAAGTAGATCGGCTACGGGCTGAAAAATTGATGAATTGCATAGACAGCACCAATGCAATATTTGGGAAAAACATTGTACGATACGCCTCACAGGGCTACGGGGAGAGATGGCAGCTTAAACAGGCCCGGAAATCGCCCTCCTACACTACACGCTGGGAGGATGTTTTCAAGATCAGTATTTAGAGTAAATTTATATAAAACTACATCTATGTGCTACCATATGCGCCGGCCCACGGAGGAAGAACTGTATAACTATGTTAACAGCACTAATTTCGCTATGGACTACCGATGGGAGGCGGACTTCACGATCACACATGAATACCCGGGGCTTAATGATGCTAATGGATGGGCGCACCCACATTTACCAGTGTTACTTAATACTGATGCCCATAATATACAGTATGTTACATGGGGCTTTTTACCCGGGAAGGTGAAGGATGAAGCAGAGGTGAAAGAACTTTATAAAAAATATTATGGGGGACTGAATTGTAGGGGAGATGATGCCTTTAGCGGACGATTGTATAAAAAAGCGATCATCGGCCAGCGTTGTATTGTACTCACACCTAATTTTTATGAAAATCGGCACGAAGAAGAAGAAGGGAAGACAGTAACAGTAAAATATCCTTTTAAGATAGGGCAGAAGGGTAAAGGAATGGTTGCACTGGCCGCTGTTTGGAATGATTGTTTTATTGAAAGCCTTGGGATAGCCCGCCGTACTCTTTCAGTGGTTACAACAGATGCAAACGCATCAATGGCCATTGTGCACAATTCTAAATTACGTATGCCCGCATACGTCCGCGCCGAACACTTTGGGCTGTGGCTGTCGCCAGATCCCCTGACGAAAGAGGAAGTTGATAGGGTAATTGTGCCCGCTGAAAACAAGGAACTGAGTATAGTACCCATAGATAAGTCCTTTAATGCTCAAAAGAAGGATCCTAATCAGCCTATTATTGAATATGAATATCCAGAATTAAAAGAAGCGCTGCAAAAGCTCCGTGAGCTGCAGGTGTAATCACAAGAGCCCTCTGTAATGAACCTTACAAAAGTAGAAAATTAGATTTCTACTACTCTGCAAAGTTAGGGTACGCGATGTTTAGGCAAAAAAAAACTGCCTGATTTCTCAGACAGTAAGGAAGTTTGTTTTTAAAAGGATGGATCTGGTTTAAACGCTTTCTAGTAGCATGTTTCCGTCAATTTGGTAACGGAGGTGAACTTCTCTAAGAAGCTCAACATTAGGAGCTGTTTTTCGGTTTAAAATATTACTTAAAAAACCTGAGCTAATGCCTAATTCAGTAGCTAACTGGTTTTGTTTCAGTTTCCGGGATTCCATCAAATAAGATAGAATTGCAGGGAAATCTGGCTTTAAAGGCATGGGAAACGCTATATTTTCCCACGCCTCAATAGCATCTGATAACTCGTCAAGTTTGGCTTCTTCTTCCGCTGTGTGATTTGAAATCCCTTTTTCTAAAAGAGTTTCCAGCTCAGTCATTGCGCGATAGTATGCCACCTTGGTTTCGATTTTACTCATATTTACATATGGATCTAAATAAATTCACAATCGAAGTTTCATTACATTGTGATCAAAGTCCCATTCTTGTTATGTGCATCATACTCTGTGTGTGTTAAAACCCCACGAACGTATAAACACTTATTCTTAAATTTTATTATCGCTACTAATCGGTAGTTATTACCTCCGATGTTAAAAACGTAGCGATCGTCTCCGATGTAGTCACAGGTCCTGTAAACTTCTTTCAATTCACTAAAATTACTGCAGGTTGCCTGTAAAATTTTACTATACCAATCGTTTAACGGGATAACGGCTGGTGGATGCTTTGCCCCAAAATCAACTATGGGACCGCGAGAAATCACTCTCATGTCTGGTTGTTAAATTTTTGAAAATACTCATATCGAAGGTTTGATTTACCCCTGCGGACGCCGCAGCATTAGTTTAAATTACCCAGACATTTTACAGCAGCGCTGGGATTTCGCTTCTTTTTCTATTTCTAATGCAAATATACGAAAACGATATTTACAAACAAAAATAAATTTCCATTTGTAAATTTATCTTTCAAATGGTAATTTTGAGCGGGATTAGCAGCTGTAATTCTACTTTATCTGATCAGTACGCCGTGAAAATGTTTTGGGCAAACTTCTCAATTTAAAGGCCTAAAATATTGTATTGATTATCAGCAAGTTAAATGGTTGGTAAATCCGTGATTTTGTTTTCGTTTAGTTATTATTTACTTTTTGCCCATTTTAAGGCTCATATTCAGCTTTTGTCCACCAAGCTATCTGAGTTATCCACAAATTGTAAAACTGCGCAAATGGGGCTGTAAATCACTTTTTTTTTGGTGGGTGAAAATCAAACTATTAACTTCGCAGTTATTCTGACGTTATCCGGGATAAAGGCAACGGGAAAAAATATTTATAGCAGAGAGTGCTATATAAAGAAAAAGGCCGGACTGTCTAATCCCCGGCCCTTTTTAGAAAATGGTAACATCTGAAAAATGCCCGAAAGGGCATGACATGGTAGTGATTTATTGCCGCAGTAGGCGGTATAAAGGAAAAGTTTACTACCCGTCAAATGGAAGAACACATTTTAGGTTTTACGTCTGTCCGATTTGTAAAGGACAAAAAAGCTAGAAAATGTGTAAACAATCAAGCTCCTGTTCCTGCAGGGGCTTTTTTGTTTTATGAATGTAACGCAAAGGTCGTAAACTTTTGCAAATATTTTCGCAAAAATATTTAATTATTTTTTTACTAAACCCGTAACCACGGCGGAATTTGTCCTATGGCTGGTTCGCTCATACGAACCTTGTCTATAAGTACACTGGCTGGGGTTTAGCTGATTTTCCGTTTATTTTTCACCTACTCCTACAAACAAAAACCAAATTTAGCAGCTTTAAGAGCTGCCGTGTAATCCTCTAATGTAATGTTCCTTACAGAAGTAGAAAAGTAGACATCTATAAAAGTAGAAGGGCTGTTTTTAATCAAACCGATCTGCAATTCTATATTTGTAAATAACTGTAATTATTTTTATAGATCGATGAGAATTGTATTTCAGCTACTCTTTTAAGGATTAGTGACTGTCCGGTTCCAGCACGGAATACCCTGTCTATATCCTGAATGGTTGAAACGTGGATTAATGGCATATCTAATAGGGGATCAGTGGAAAGGAGCCATTGAGCATAAATGTATTTTACACCCAAATTCAAGAGGTTGCAACTCAACCTGTAATAATTGCAGTGAGGCACATAATTAAAACCATGGGATAACAAAATTTCATCGTTTATCATAAGTTATATATTTATTACAAATATATGACTTTTTTTATTAATGATTTTCGTATGGTGTGACTACTGCTTACGTGCAATCCAGTATCAAAAATGACCCTTTTAAGATAGGCAGGAATCTCACGGATCTTTACCCCTTATCCATTTTGCCGCCATCGTACAGGCTACTGTACCTCCTGATCCAACAATACCAGCACTGAGAACCGATATTTCCCCACTTTTCAGAGCAAAAATAACTATGCCGCCAATAACCATGCTAACAAGGAGATAAAACCCCAATAGTATAAGTAAATTGCGCGTATTACGGCCACTGCCTCCTTCACTATTAAATTGCATCTTACGGAGCGTCAACACTTAGACGCTCCTGTTTTCGTTTTCTTTTCATTGAGTATTAATTTATAAATAAGGAGATGACTGAAATAGCAAAGCCACTAATGGTATTGTAGTGGTATCCCGTTTTGAAATCCCGTATTACCTATTTGTATTATACTCAGATTTTCGTTTTTGTTTCATTTGGTAACCAACAAGACTTGTGTGTGATTTTTGCGGTTAATCTATTTGCTAACAAACAACGTTTTGGTACTGCTTTTCACTACCGATCTATATTTAAGTGAAAAAAGTATTGGTAATTCCCCTATGAAAGAGATTACAGAAAACTGATTGGTAATCTGTAATTCTGTCGGGATTATAGACTTTAACTTATTTGCCAAGCAAGAGCCATGAATCTAGTTTTAAATAGTTTCGTTTCGTATTTCAATGTATTTCCCCTTCCGAAGAATCTAGGTCTGAATAGTCATCCTCCTTATCATCTTCATGTTCGTCAATTTGAATACTATATATATGCGTCATAATTATTGTATTCATAAATTTTCCAAAATGCTCTCTTAAGGTTATAAAAACTTCTCCTGGAGCCCGGTCGGTTTCATAATATTGTTGAAAAAAGCTTTTTGTGATATTTAGCTTTTCCATAATATTATCATCGGTAATTATGATTCCTTCAGCTTTGGCACTTTTTTTCAATTCATCAATAGTGCTACTGAACGCCTCATATCTTACATGATGTTCGCTGGAGTTGGGTTTATCCATATTATTAGTTTTGAGCTGCATAACATATTCTTGAACGATCATAATAAAATTGCCTTGTTGTAGGAATATTGTAAGGTTCATAGGTATAATAAGCATTTACAATCCAATGCCATGTGAATACAGTTTCAGGGCATGGTAACAAGGGTATACAATCCCATCCTACCTTATCAAAAACTTTAGCTATTCTCGTAACTTGTCTACCATTATCGGAGTAAGTGCCTACCGGATTTCGTATTCCAACATATACGTTATCAAAACGAATAATATTACCATTAAGCGAAAATTCTTTTGCGACTAAATCAAAATTCCATACAGCACCGCTCAAAAAAATTTCAGGATCAGTCGGATCAGTACCAGGAGGCAGGGGAGGTGTTAGAAACTCATCATGTATATTGGTTTCTATCTCATCATTAATAGTTTCTGTTCTCAATCCTCTCGTGAACACTGTATCATTAGCAGTTTTAACCTTTTTTATTTTTACTATTTTTCCATTTGGATATTCAATCTCAATGGAATCACTATTATAACGATCATGAATCTTCCAAACCTCAACTTTCGGGGTTGAAATAGATTGATCATTCTGTTTGTTACAACTAAACATTAAAATTGAAAATAAGATAAAAATTAGGGCGATGCTTGTTTTCATATAGTATATTACATTAATGTGTTTATAGTTACGGGTTTAACTTAAGTACAACCAAATATTAAATAGGGTGACTTTAAATAGCAAAAGACTCGAAAGTAACACGTTAGTTGTATTATTTTTTATAAAATTCTAATTACACAAAACTGATCAGTTTTCTGTAATCTTTGCAACCATTCTTCCGGATGATCTGCTGATAAAAAAAACATTACATTAAACCTTTACACTATTTCAAATTACACTATATTCGTTGGCGTAGAGTAAAATGTAATTTTATGCAGTTTGGTTATGCGAGAGTATCAACGCGGGAACAGGATTTAACAGTCCAATTAGAGGAACTGCAGAAAGCAGGGTGTGAGCGCGTATTTTCAGAGAAGAAAAGCGGGGTAGTAGACCGGGAAGAATTTAATAAGATGGTGGAGCAGCTGCGCGACGGCGATGCTGTTTGTGTAACTGAGATTTCCCGTTTAGGGCGAAAAACAGCCGATCTTATAAGGCTGCAGGATGATCTTCATAAACAGGGGATTCATTTTGTAAGCATTCGTGAGGGGATTGATACCCGCACAGAAATGGGGAAGCTGTGGTATTATATCTGTGCAATCTTTGCAGAGAATGAAAGGAAATACACTAAGAACAGGAGTGATAGGGCCAAAGATTCCGCAAGAGCAAGGGGGATAAAAGGAGGTAGGCCCCGTGGACTATCAGATGAAGCCAAGAAAAAGGCGTTAATGGTACAGGTACTTTATAAAGAGGGTCAGCCTGTGGAAAGTATCAGAAAGGCGCTGAAAATAGGCAGCAACGCTACTTTTTATAAATACCTTGAATATGCAAAACAATCTCCTGAAACACCTATATCAAAGGGCATACGCGCTTTGTTGGATAAAAAATGATTTCTCTAAACGTTCTTTATTTGTTTCAAATGCAGCGATGCCCAGTGGTAGGGCCTTAATTTAGCTGGGTATAATTCATGTCTGCACAAAGTTCGGGCGGATGGTCGGAAAGTGCATCAACGAAGCCGTTTCTTAAAGCAGTACCAATTAAGTCAGGGGAATATCCTGCACCAGCTACATCAGAAGGGCAGCGGCATCTTCCACGCATTTACAACGGCAACGAAGTGCACATTTGCGACCCTTGCCGCCCGGCGAATGTTCCATCATTAATTATTAAAATAATTACTATGGGAAAGTTAACT
>NZ_JBFTSK010000065.1:0-36491 GCF_056399985.1 Chitinophaga sp. 01L420 | reverse complement strand
CCATCTGCCTGTTGACCATTTACAGTCACCTGCATTTTCCCGCTGCCCGCACCTGCCGGCACTTTCACGCTCATTTGCTTATCGGCGGTGGTAGTGATTACTGCCGGTTGTCCGTTGAAGCTCACGCTTACTTCATCTGCCAGGCTGCTGAAATAATCGCCGGAAATATTGACCAGCGCTCCTGCAGGTGCACTCAATGGAGATACTATTTTGATAACAGGTTTAGGTACCACGGTGAATACATTACCAATGGTCTTCTGTCCGTTGATGCTCACCGCTACCGGACCGGTAGCCACGCCTTCCGGCGCCGTTACCACCAGCTTACTATCTGTAGCACTTATCACGGTTGCTGGTTTACCATTAAAGGTTACCGTGTTGCCCGCAGCGGTGGCAAAGCCTTCCCCGCTGATAGCTACCTGGGTACCTGCACCACCCTTCACCGGCTTGATAGCGCTGATGTTCTGGAACGTGAAATCAGGACCATTTACCGCTTTCCCGTTCACCGTCACCGTTACTTTACCAGTACCGGCACCTACCGGCACCGCCGCTACCAGCAAGGTATCTGAAGCGCCGGTAATCAATGCCGCCTTACCGTTTACCGTTACCGTAGCCGGACCATCCAGACTGCTGAAGCCAGCACCATGGATCGCGATGTTCGTACCTGCGGGACCGTTAGACGGGCTCACCTGGTGTAAACTCAGTGCCTGGTAGGTATAGGTACCCAGCTCCACTTTACGCTCACCGGCCTTTACGACCAGTGTACCGGTACTCCCCTGCTCCGGCGCCAGTACCATCAGGATGGAATCCCGGGCATCTACCACTTTTGCATCTGTACCATTGAAACTTACGGTAACATCCTTGTTAAGACCCTGCCCCTGCAGGGTTACAATGGTACCGGCATTACCGCTGTTAGGCCAGAATGTTTTTACATTCAGGGCTACGGCATCGTTGTTATTGTTTTTCCTGCAGGCAGCTACCAGTATACAGCAAACTGCCAGCAGAGATAAATATTTTCTCATGTTGCTTATATTAATCACTTTAAAAAGAATACCGTAATCCCAGCTGCACTTGTGCACGGGAATTAAAGAAGTCAACAGAATAAGGCTTGCCCGGATTTTCAAAAGTATATACCGGGTAAGCGCCCGGATTCTGCAACGCCGGGAATACCGGTGTTAAACCTGTACTGGCAGTAGAGTTGAACGTATTCGGTGAAAAATACACTTTACCCCAGTTACTGTTCACCAGGTTAGTGAGGTTCACGATATCCAGCGTGAAAGTGATGAACTGTTTACCTCCAAAATGATACTCCTGCGCAAAATGCATATCTGCCTGGATATTCCAGGGTGTGCGACCCGCATTACGCTCCGTGAACTGTCCACGGCGGGAGCGCAGGTACTTATCGCCATCAATGTAGGCATTGAAAGCAGCCGCCTGTTCTTCCGCACTGATCGTTTTGTTCTGGAAATAATTCACGGCTTCTTCTGCTCTGGGGATATACAGTAAGCTTACCTGTTGTGGTAAACCCTGTATACTGTTATTCACAACACCATAGGTAAAGGGGCTGCCCGACTGGGCCGTAGCGAATATGGTCAGGGTACTCACCCAGGTGTTGCTCCAGGCTTTGTGGTAGGTAACGTTACCGACTACACGATGACGTACATCAAAGTTAGACCATGCCAGTCCCGGATTGTTGGGATTCAGTGCCTGGTTCAGCTGCCAGTTACTTTCCATGGAGTTACGGATACCATTGGAGATATCTTTGGAACCACCATAGGTATAAGCCAGTGAAACCTGAATACCGGAAGGGAAGCTACGGTTCACGCTACCGGTGATACTGTAACGGTAACCCTTGCTGGTATTGCTTAACAGGTAGGCATTGGAGAAATGAGGATCTACCGTACCACTGTAAACAGGTTGTTGACGGTCTTTATCATAACCATAATATTTCGGATCATCTTTGATATTCACCTGCTGGAACAATACATCTTTCAATGTCTTGGTGTACATCGCTTCTACTGTGTATTTAAATCCTGCAGAGCTCACATAGTCCACGCCTACACTGCTACGCCATACCTGCGGCATCACGAAGTTGTTGTCCAGTACATCTACCTGTGTTTTACCCGCATTGCGATTATTCATCAGGGCGCCGTTCTGTTCAATAAATTGTGCAATACCATTTGGATTGGGTTTCAGCGGATCACTGCCAGGCGCAAATGCTTTGGTATCTGCTTTCTGGTCAAAAGAGCCGTAGTTGATACCGTTGTTATAATAAGCGTAAGCTATCCAGGCGAAAGGAATACGGCCGGTAAACAGGCCTGTTCCACCACGGATGATGAGGCTTTGGTCGCCTTTCCAGTCGAAGCGGAAACCAAGACGGGGTGACACCTGTACCTTGCCCAGGTAACCGTTGTTAATACGGTTGAGCGGTGTATAGGTGTAGGTGTTACCGAAGAAACCATCGGTATATGCATTTTGTGTTTTATCACTCAGCGCCGGTTTTTGTGGCAGCCAGGTATAGTCTGCACGCAGCCCCGGAATCAGTTTCAGTTTATCCGTTACCTGTATTTCATCCTGTGCATATACGCTGTGCATATTTACACTGAACTTCGCTTCCGGATTTTCCAGGATATAATCGCGGCTGTTGTTGGTATAGTTATAGCTACCTCTTACACGGTAAGGGTTGTTATTGAGATAGTCTTCTATGCTCAGGTAATCCACACGACCATTCCAACTGTTCACGAATCCATAGTTGATGCGGTACAGTTCATTGTGGGTACCGAGTAATACGGTATGTTTTCCTTTGCGCCAGGTGAGGTTGTCAGAGATTTCGATGGTACGTTGTTTCATATCAAAGATGCTGGCTTCACGGTCGGTACCGAGATAAATGGTGGTACCAGGGGTACGGCCTGCAATCTGTACCTGTGGCAGGGTGGGATCGGAATCCGGATTACGTTTGTCATGTACCACACTGTAGCCGGCAATAAAACTGTTAGACCAGCGGCTGTTGAAGCGTGACTTCAGTTCCATCACGGTGGAGCTCTGGTTATTTACCTGCTGGTAAGCCATGCTGCTGAAACGGAAATCCTGCTGATCGCGGTCCATGTTCATGGCTTTCGAGGTAATGGTATTGTTGCGGACAGACAGCTGATGTTTATCATTGATATTCCAGTCGAGGCGGTTAAAGAACTTCTGCGAGCGGGAATAAGCGCTGTAATTGCCGGCGGTACCGGGATCGAAAGCCGCACCGTAGCGATCTAGCGTAGACTGACGGATCTGATCTGCTTCTTTCACGCTGAGGATATGGGCGGTTTCTGCCTGTCCTACGAGCAATTGTGAAGGGTCCTGGCGGGAAGTAATTTCTTCGTTGGTGAAGAAGAACAGTTTGTTTTTGATGATAGGAAAACCTACTCTCACACCTGCCTGGTAATCATAAAAGTCGTTGTTCATTTTGATTCCAGTGGGGCCCTTGCCGGTGAGGGCAGCATTGCGGCCAAAGCCATATACCGAGCCAGTGACAGTGTTGGTACCGCTGCGGGTAACTGCGTTGATACTACCACCGGTGAAGTTACCAATCTTCACATCGAAGGGAGCGAGATATACCTGCATATCTTCGATCGCATCCAGTGATACCGCGTTGGTGCGGGTGCTGGAACCGGGCATACCGGAGCTGCCGGTAATACCTCCTGCAGAAGGACTGAAGCCGATCGCATCGTTATTGATGGCGCCATCGATGGTGACGTTGTTATAGCGGAAGTTGGTACCGGCGAAGGAGTTATCGCGGGATGCCTGTGGTACCATCTTGGTCATGTCCTGCAGGCTGCGGGAAATGGTAGGCATGTTAGACAACTGCGTGCGGCTGATGTTCTGGCCTGCACCGAAGGTGTTGGCAGAAGCGCCTTTCTTCGTGCCTTTAATGGTCACTGCAGACAAGTCCGTACCAGCTACTGCCAATGTAAAATTAAGCTGCATCGGTTCCCCGAGGCGGATATTGAGTTGTTCTCTTTTTTGCGATTGCATGCCCATCATGGTCACGGTCACGGAGTAAGGACCACCGATACGCAGGCCGGGTAAATAATAGCGGCCATCGGTGCCGGTGGCTACGCCGTATTTGGTACCGGAAGGTTCATGCAGGGCTACTACTGTCACGCCGATGAGTGGTTCGTTTTTATCGCCTGTGATTTTTCCGCTGAGCGTACCATTTGTTTCCTGTGCCTGTGCCGGGAAACGGATACAAAGCAGGAGCGCAAAAAAATAAGCTATGTATAAAATTTTATTCATCACAATTACTGGTTTTCTTTTAACAACTGATCGATGACATGTAACACCCCATTACCGGCGATGAAATTTTCTTTGGTCACGTTGGCCGCTACTTTGTTGCCGGTGCCTTTGATGGTGATGCTGGTGTATTTCACGCCTTCATTGTCTTTCAGGAGGGTAATAGCTACGTTATTTCCGTTCTGCATGGCTTGTTCCGTTTGATCGGTGGCGCCGGTGGTGAGGATATAATCGTAAATAAATTTCCGGCCGCCGAAGAAGTGATACAGCAGCAGGTCTTTTAATATTTTCGGATCTGTGCTGTTGATACTGTCTATCGTGAGAAAGCCTGCCGCGCGGAATGCGCTGTTAGACGGTGCGAAGAAAGTATAGGTCGTATTACCCGCAATCAATTCTTTCAGTCCGGCCTGTTGCAGGGCTACATTTAAAAAAGTAAGACTGGTATCTGCAGAAATGGCGACGGAGAGGTTGGGATGTACCAGTGGCTGCAGTACGGTATTTAATACCTGTATCATACCATTGCTGGCAGGCAGGTTGTAGGCCAGTACCGGGCTACCGTTGATGGTAAGCACCGTATCCGCTCCTTTCACCCAATGTGTCACGAACATTTTAGCGCCGGTGACCGCACTCAGTTCCTGGTTAAATTTAAACGGCAGTTTATTCAGTTCCCAGGTACCATTTACGATATGATAGGATACCAGTTTATTGAGGATGTCACCACTTTCTGTGAGCACCTCCTGGGTGCTGCTATAGCCTGCTTTGATGAACGCGTTGTTATCCGGGATCATCACGGTGTATGGTCCTGTTTGTGCCAGCATGGCGCGGTAGCCTGTTCGGCCCAATGCGGTGTTGAAAGAAGAAAAGTTAAATTTATTATCGTCGATCACGTAGGTGAGGCGATTGGTTTCGTCGGCGCCGGCAAGGTTATCTTTATCCTTGCTGCAGGCGGACAACAATAGTATCAGCAAACCTGTATATATAGCTCTTTTCATTTTGTCTGCTTTTTAAAAATTATCTTTTAAAGAGATCCCCTACTTCATGCACTACCCCGTTGATCACTCTGACATTCCTGCTCTTTAAAGGGATATAGGGATAATTAGTGCCTACTCTTCTCGCGGCGGGTTGTCCGTTGTTGCTGATAAAAGACAAGTTGATCCCTACCGGCCCACTGTTGTAGGGTTGCCCTGCATACAATACCAGGCCACTGAGACCGGCTGCATTGTTAGCGAGGTCGTTGGCAAAAAATACCGGACCTACGCGGGAGGTACCGCCAATATCTATTTGCCCTGCACCCATCACTTCAGGACCGCAGGCCAGCAGCATAGAATCCATGGCGGTAACGGGCTGCTGCCAGAACATATTTTCATCATATCCCGGCTCCGGCAATGGCCAGGAACGAAGACAGTATTGCAGGATATCGTCTGCATTATGAAAACCGTTTTTGATAAACGCATCATTATTGGGAGCGAACAGCGTAAACTGGAAGGCCTGGGACGATGATTTCAGTAAGGGTAGTATCTGGGTCATATACACAGATTCGTAGAGGCTATCGTTGATACGCAAGGCTTCCACATATAAGCTGTATTTGGGCTGGCTTTGCAGGTATTCCCACATCGACTGTGTTGGTTTGGCGATCAGGTGATCAATAGGATACATCACCCCATTGGTACCTTCGCTTTGCTGTCCCCATTTGCTCATAGCCATCCCATTCACCAGTAAGCTATCGCCATTTTTTCCCAGGAACTGGAAATCCACATAATCTTTATACCAATCTTCTCTGTCGGCAAAAGAGCGGGATGATAAAGTAGCTACGGCAGTATTGCCTTTGAGAGAGGTGATGTTACCTGGTTTCAGGCCGGCCGGCATTACATAGAAAGACAATAAATCGTTCAGTGTAGCGGCATCCGTGGCCTGTATTTTTGCAGATGTCCATCCGGCTTCATCGAAAGCTTTGTCGGTAGGTACGAGCAGGGTATAATACCCGCTGCCACCTTGTTTTACTTTCTGGTCCATACCGGAGTGTTGCCATGCCTCCCGGAAACGGGCATACGGAGAAGTGGCGAGTTGCTGTTGCCAGGTTTTATCCGGGCCGGCGCCATGCGGTACGGGTTCCCCTACCGGTTCCGGTTCAATATCCTGTTTGCGGCAGGCGGCAAAAGCCAGGATCAGTAATAAGAGTAAAGATATTCTTGCTGTCATCAGTTTCATTTTTATCGCTTCATTAAATCCGGGTTCAGGAAAAGGTCATCGATCACATGCACGATACCATTGTTACAAAGATGGTCTGCATTGACAGTGCCATTTTTATACTGCACGGCGGAAGGGCCTTCCTCATTGGGATACCAGGTGTTAGCTTTCCATTTATAGATGCCTACGCCTGCTGTTTCTCCTCCGTAAGACGGGTTGTAGTCATAGGAAGGCCAGATGGAGTATTTACCTATTTTAATTCCCCGGTCTCCTGATGGCAAATTGCTGTTGATGAGAATTCCGTCGGCACAAAACACATGCATCTTTCTCATTTCGAGCGGGTAAATAGCAAAAACGAGGGGATCATACTCCGCTACATTCATGGCGGCAATTTTTGCTGCTGTGATACCGTATTTATCGAAGGCGCTGTTGGCGGGAGCAAATACCGTGATGGGGTTATTGGTTTTGAGGCCGTCCCATAGATTGAACTTTTTCATGGCGGCGGCAAACAATGTTAAACTGGTATCTGCGGCAATATAATCCTGCACGGTGGCTTGTGTGAGCTTTAGCGGCTTGCCCAGTATATGGATCACCCCATTGACTAATGGAATATTCCGCTTGCTCTCCACGAGGATCAACGCGCCGTTTACATGAATTTCCTGATCATCCGCTGCGGTAACTGTTTTCAATACAGACAAATATATTTGTTCACCTGCCAGGGTAACATACTTGTTATCCAGTTGCATCGGGAAGTTGCTGGTAAAGTAACGGTTGCGGAGAATATGATAGCGGAGCATAAAGCGCAGACTATCGGTATTCATATTAGCCACATCTGCCGGTCCCTTTACCCCCATGGCGTTGAAGGCATTGTTATCGGGTGCAAACAGGGTGAAGGGGCCAGCCTGGTTCAGCGTATCCAGCAACCCTGTTTTTTTGAGCGCTGCCGCCAGGATGCTCAGGTCATAGTTATTCTCAATGAATGCGCCCATCTCGCGCGGCGTAGTGGTTCTGTCAATGGGCGGAATGAGGTTATCTTTCCGGCAGCCTGTTACCAGCGCCAGCAGCAGTAATCCTGCTATGAACTGTTTTATGATAGAAATATTCAGCATATTGAAATAATAAAGACGTTAATAAACAGGCGGTGCAAATTTTCTTTGAATGGTGGTGATGTAAAATTTGCGGTTGATATATTCCACTGTATTCACCGTAGCAAAGGAGCGTGGATTGTTGGTACCGGAATGAATACTCACTACCAGGCCTGTACGCAAATCACATTTCACTTTAAAAGGCAGGTAAGTGGTTTTACCCTCTGCGCCATAGTCGCCCATGATGACCGCAGAAAAAACGCCTTCCGGCAGGAAGCCGGGATAACCGATATTATCGGGCGAAAATCCGGCGGCATAAAATCCGAACTGCTGACTCATGTTGCCCGTAAATATTTTGTTGCTGCTGCTATCCGGGAATAAAGGGAAGCTGAAATAAGGCGCTACCACCGGCTTCAGCGAATGCACGATCTGCCCCATCGGAATACCTCTATAGCCGGGTATCGCCACCGGTGTACTACCTGCCAGTTTATTGAGCGAGTAGTAAATATTCATGGTGTCTCTCAGCTTCGTATTGGAAACATCCGAGTTAGGCACCTGATCCGGTGCTTTGGTATAAAAATTTTGTGAACTGAGGTTATAGAAGTTCACATATACCATAGAATCAGCGAAAGGTTGTTTGGGAAATGTTTCCTGACGCAGGTACATGAACGGATGCTGACTGCTGTATTCTTCTACCAGGGCGTGCATCGTATATACTTCGCCGGCGCCCAGGTCTATAGTGGTATCGATGAGCGTCACGCCTCTTTCCAGTCTGTCCAGTTCAAAGTAAGGTGTATTGTTCTTAGGCCTGGTCTGAAAAATGATGCGGTGTTTACCGGAAGGCACCTGCGCCCAGCTGGACAAATCATAACCATTCACGATCGGCGCGGCCAATACTCTTTTGGTACCGGGATATTCCTTTTGCCAGAGCACATTGCTGGCGGCATCCGGGTAAGGGCGTGCCCAACTGTCGCGCTGATCGAGGAAGTCGCCGGTGATGGCAGCACTTACCGGTACCCCGTACTGGTCAAGTTCCGGATCTACCAGGAAAGCAAGAAAAGGTTGCGGTGCATCTTTATTATCGAGGGAGACGTTAAATTCCAGGCAGTTGAATACCCGCAGATAAGCGGGATTATTCAATACCACATATTCTGTTTTACGACAGCTACTGACAAACAGCGCGGCCAGTAACAGTGGTAATAAAAAGTATTTATTGTTCATAAGACTACTCAATTGTTATGTTTCACAATAATCATCCGGGCTTTTTCGGTGGCGTTGGGGGCAGTGCTGCCCACCAGTGCTACGGTATAAATACCTGGCTCCGTCTGCGGCAGTTCCGGTGTTTTATACAATTCCGGGCGGGCAATAAAGGCTCGGCTTTTCACCGGGGCAATGTTGCGCAGCCAGTCGCCGGGTGTAATACCCGGAGTAGAAGCATAGGCCAGGATCATGCTGGGGGAGTTGACCATTTTCCTTTCATACGGTTCGTTGGTAGCTGGTATACCGAGATACAGGTGTTGTGATCCTGGTGCAGTACGCATCGGTTGTCCGTTATCCTGTGTGAAGGTTACCTCATCGAGATCCGGGCAAAAGTTCATGAAGCGCATCCAGAAAGGATAGATGTCTACATACATGCCATTGGATCCATTATCGGTAGAGGTACCACTGTAGTATTTACCACTGAGATTATTCGCTACAAAAGCAATAGCGGTAGTACCATCCTTGCGGGTATACAACCAGGCGGTCTGGTTATCGGCGGGCTGCAGATCGAGTTTACTTTCTGCCAATAGCTTTCCATCTTCTCCCAAAGCTTTTACGATATGTGTACCTGTTATATAGCGGGCATACGTAGTTTGTTGTGCGAAGGCCAGTGTAGTACCCAATGGTTGTCCGTCTACCTGCCAGGTGATTTTTTTACCAGCGGCAACGTTCACACCCTGTAAACGGGCGTAGGTAATATTTACCGGCTCTGAGATATCCGCGATGACGCGGAAACCATTGTTTTCTGATTTGTACGTTTCTCCATTTGGGTTACCGGTAGGAATATTCACGTCGTAAGTACTGGCTACTACAATAGTATAGATACCGCCGGGCTGATATGTTTTTATCGGTGCGTAAGTGAGCCAGGTATCTTTATTACCGCCAAGACCAGGTGTACCGAGTAGGTCCATCAGGGTGCCGGTAGCCGGATTCAGCACGGTGTACATGCTGTTGGATGCCGGTATTTCCTTTCCTTCCGTACTCAACACTTTGAACTGATAGGTACCATAGGGCAGTTCCACATAATCAGAATATTTGCCGGGGGCCACATTACTCAAACCGGGTACGGCAGTACCATCTGCCAGTGTTACCGACATAGGACCTGTGCGGAGAATACCAGCAGGTATAGTACCACTGTTGACAGAACTCAGATTGAGCAAACGGACCTTAAATCCGGCCGGATCTGCTGCCGGTGATATACCACGGGGGATCTCAAACAAAGAGTCCGGGAAACCGGCCGCATTAGGGCGAAAACGCACAAAGTAATAATCATTCGGATGGGCGTCATCATCTTTTGCCCGGAATGGGCGGGCCGGCGGCACGTAGTTCCTGGCAGACAGGCTGCTGAACATAATACTATCCAGCACCCCATTTTTCACCAGTTCACGTGGCACCGTATAGGTAGTACCTAAACGACCGGATTCCGGAAACCAGAAAGTACCTCTTGTTTCGTTCGGACCGTAGTAGCCCTCTGGGTCGGGCTTCATATAGCTGGTGAGTTGTTTTCCACCCACCGACAATTCTGTAGCCCCATATAAATTTACGAGGCGGATAGAAGAAGCCGTCACCGGCTGCTGTATTACCCGGTTATCGTAATTGTAGTCCAGCTTTTTGCTACAGGCACTCATCATCACTGCAGCCGCTAAGAGTATATAAGTAATTTTCATTTTCATCATTCAAATTTTTACAGGTTGAAAGTCAATCCCAGCATAAATTCTGTTCCGCGGTAAAAACTTCTGCGTACATATTTCTTTCTATAAAAATTTCCACCGGTACCCGGGTTGGCATACACTTCTTCCACCGGCCTGTCGAGTATATTTTTAGCGAAACCTTTTAATTGCAGGCGTTTCAGCAACTGTTGGGAAAACACGATGTCCAGTACCGGATTAGGTCTGGAATACAGATCCGGCGTACCATCCAGGTTTACCTGGATGAGGCGCTCTCCTACCATGTTAAAAGTGGTAGTGATATCTGTACCTGTTTTGCTGTTGTTATAGTTCAGGAACACGTTCACCGAATAAGGAGCCTGTTCAAACAACGGGCTGTTGGCAGGCGCGCGGCGATCGATGGCGCGGGAAGATTCCAGTCTCTCCGGTGTTTTCTTGATTTCACTTTGTGCCAGCAATAAGTTGGAGCCCAGTGAAAAGTTTTTCATCATCTGACTCAGGATGCTCAGGTTCTTTACTACCTCCAGCTCTATCCCATACACCTTTCCCTTGTTAGGATCGTTCTGGAATTCGATGGCCGGAAATTCCGGGAAACGAGCGTTCAGCCCGGATGAATTCTGTTTGAATACCTTTGTTAACTGGTTATTGATTTCTTTATAAAAAAGAGATGCAGAGATCACTTCTCCCGGATGCGGGAACCATTCCCAACGAAAATCATAGTTAGTGGTATGCTGGTTTTTTAACTTCGGATTACCTACTACCAATGCAAACTGGAAAGGATCAAAATCAAATACGTTGGTGAGCTCTCTCAGCTCTGGTCTTGCCAGCGTGGTGTTGTAGCCCAGCCGGAAGTTCATATTCTTATTCAGCGTATAGGTAAGGTTAGCAGAGTAGTAAGGTTCGTAATCTGTTTTATAGATAGAATTCGGTTCCGTATATACCAGGTTTACTTTATTACCGCTGGCGTCGTTGGTGGTGATAGAAGGATCCAGGAACACGTTAGATGTATCCACCGCCGCCTGTATATCCGTCATTTCAAAACGCACCCCACCGGTAAAGCGCAGTTGTTCTGTGACATGCAGATCGAGCATACCATAGAAAGCGCGGGTTTCATAGTAGCCCTTGTAGTTGTTAGGCGACTTCTGGATGTTATATAAGAACCCTCCAACGCGGGGCGCTCCTTCTTCATTATAAGATGATGGCGGGCGGATACCGATGCGGTCGTAGCCTACCAGCTGATCCAGCTGACCATTTACTTCATACAAAGGCAATGCACCATCGGTGGAGTAGTTAGATCCCGGGAGATAGAGTACGTTCTCTGAAAAACTTCTTCTGCGATGCAGGTAGTTTACTCCTGTTTTAAATTCCTGCTTTTTATCGAGGGCTTTAAAAGGGATGGTCACATCTGCCTTATAATTGTAATTATTCTCTTTGAGATGACGGAAACGGCGACCATTCGGATCTGCCTGGATGATACCGTAAGGACCATATCCATTTACATAACCGGATACCAGGGAATACAGACTGGGACTGGATATCACCGGCGGGGTGGTGCCGGGTGTTGTTACCGGACCTGTATAAGAGCTTCCGCCGTTGATGCGGTAATCTGCCAGGTTCACAAAGCGGTAATCCGGATCATCCTGTGTAGACGAAGAGCTGGCCATGTTGTAGCTCAGTCTTGGTGCATATTCGTTTTTGCCAAACTTATGCTCGCCTTGTAAGTTAAAGGTATTGAGTGTGCGGTAGCTTTGGCGTAAGGCATAGATGAGGTTATACACTTTGCCGGGCAGACCGGTGTACTCGTAGGCGCCGTGCAGGTTGGTGGCGCGGGTTTCCGCACCACGACTGCCCAGATACTGCATACTTATTTCGTGCTGAGGGCTGAAGCGATAAGTGAGTCCACCCAAAAATCCATAGTTGAGTGTTTGTGTGCCGGTGTTTTCCTTATAGTTTAAGTACTTCCCCAGGTTAATGTTGTTAGGGGTAATATAGTTAGGAATCACGCGGGGACTGTACAATGCGCTGTTGCCCGTTAACACGCCCTGGTATACACTATACTGGGTCAGTGATCCATCGTGGATATCGTTGGTACGGTTGTAATAGTTGGCGCCGGCTATTAATCCTACCTGGTGTTTCTTAAATACTGTGTAACTGTTGCCGTAAGTGATGGAATAGATCTGGTTTAGCGGCGCCCTTTTATATTTAGTAGTTAGTACCGGGTCAAAGCCATGCATAATTTTGTTGATGCGGTTGGCTTCTGTGAGCAGTGCAGGGTCGTTGCGGCTGTTGGCGATGTTGCGTTGAATATCGCCTAATCCGTTTGGGTATTGGGAGGAGAGCTGTTGAAAATCGTTGGTCAGTCCTTTTCCTTTTACCTTTTGTCCGAGGAAGCCCATGTCGCTGTTATAGAAACTGTTGACATAGCTGCCTGTTTGTGAGTTCATACCGGATTGCACGGTGATGCTCAGCGTTTGCCGGTCGGGGACTGATTTTGTTTTCAGTTCCACGATACCGGYGGCCGCATCTGCAGGTTTATCAGAGGTAGTCGTTTTATAGATGGTGATGTTATCCAGCAGGCCGGCAGGTACCAGGTCCAGGGGAATGGCGCTTCTATCCGGATCTGAAGAGGCGAGGCGGATACCATTCAACTGACCGATCACACTACGATCCCCCAATCCGCGGATCGCCACATACTTATCATCTGTTACCGTTACACCCGACACCCGTTGCAGTGCCTGGGTGGTGGTGATGCTGGCGGTTTTTTCAATGTTCTGTGCCGAGATCCCATCGGAAATCATGGCGGAGTTTTTACGGTCGTTGAGCAGCATGGCTTCCGTGTTGGAGCGTCTGCGTGCATCTACCGTTACAGCAGCGAGGGTTTTACTGTCTGCTTTCAGCAGTACAGATAAAACAGGCGAATTGCCGGCCTTCACCATCTTAGTAGCGTAACCTACATAATACACTACCAGTACATCGGTGGTATCTTTCACGTCAATGAAAAAGCGGCCGGATTCGTCTGCAGTAACTACGCTGCCAGTGCTTTGCGCCATGATTTCCGCGTGGGCCACCGGGTTGTTTTTAGTTGCGTCGATGACGATCCCGCTGATGGTTCTTTTGCGGGGAGCTGTTGATTGTTTTATAATAATTTTGCGGATCACAATCTTTTTGCCGTCTACAGCTTCATATTCCAGTCCCGTATTCAGGAGCAGGTAGCCGAGTACTTCCGCTACCGTTTTATTATTCAGATCGGCGTTATATTTCTTGTCCAGCACTTTGATATCAGCAGGGTTGTAAAAGAAGGTGACTCCTCCTTTTGATTGTAACTGGCTGAAACATTTTGCGATGCCTTCATTCCTGAAACTGATGTTGATCTTCTGCTGTAACACGTTGTTTTGCGCCATTGCCGGGAGCGCCATCAACAGCAGGATCCACATACATCCGTGTAAAATTTTTTCCTTCATTCGTTTGATGATTTGAGACAACAGTTAGCCGTTGCCAACAGCTGTCAGCTGTTAGCTTTTGGCAGTTAGCTTGCCACATGATTTAATACCGTATACTATTTGATTAAAATGGTTCCGTCCTTATTTTTATGTATCGTTAACCTGTAGGAAAGGGAAATTACTTTGAGCATGTCGTCGAGAGAATCACTTTGTTCGAAGGCACCGGTGAATTTTAAACCCGCCGTAGCCGCATTTTTGCAGATGATTTTTACCCCGTACAATTTTTCTATCTCACTAAAAACTGCTGACAATACAGACTCATTGAACATTAACTTGTTACTGATCCAGCCGGTATTCACTTCCTGCTGTGTATATATTGTTATTTGTTGCGCTGTTTTGTTGAATACCAGCTCCTCTGCTGCACCGAGCTGCCGTGTGACCGTTTCTGCCGTCACCGCTACCCTACCCGATTTCACACTTACCTTGGGCGACTGAATACCGATACTATCGGTCACTACAAACGAAGTTCCCAGCACCTGCACTTTCAGGTTAGGGCCGGTAATAATAAAGGGCGCCGTTTCCGGAGTGACATCAAAAAATGCCTCCCCATTTACTTTGATGCTGCGTTTGGGTCCCCGGAAATATTTCGGATACATCATGGTGGTACCGCCGTTTAATACTACCACGGAGCTATCCGGCAGTATTACTTTCTTTACCTGGTACTTCAGGGCAGTCACCATTTCGATGGGTACGGGATTGAGCCAGTCCTGCAGTTCGAAGCGGTATACCATAGCTGCTACCAACAGCGATACACTCGCCGCTGCCGCCATACTATACTTCCAGATACTGGTTTTGCGGGGTTCGTATATCGCTAACCGTAAGTTGTCGAGCACCTGCTGCCGCTGTACATCAGCATCTGCCGGAAGCTCCTTCTCCACCATGGCCTTGTCCAGCCACTGCTGTAAAATTGCCGCTTCCCTGCGGGAGGCATTTCCCGCCAGGTAGTTATCGACCATTCTTTTAAACTGTGATATATTCATCCGGAACATTCTTCTATAGATATGTTCCCGGAAAGGGAGTGCTTGTCCCGAAGAAGTACGTTAAGGAATTATTAACTGATGAATTCTATCAGTAACATGGCTACAGCAATATGGTGCCGGAGCGCCTTCAGCGCGAGGTGCAGCTGATTTCTCACTGTTTTTTCAGAGAGATTTAATTTTTGGGCAATCTCTGTAATGGATAAATGGTGACGGCGACTCAGCAGAAATATCTCCCTGGTTTTTACCGGGAGGGTATTTAATTGTTCATCTATCTCCCTGAATACATCCGCTTCCTCCATCTTCTCCCAGATATCATTTAATACGGGTAATATATATTCCTGTACCCGGTCCAGTTCCTCCGGGCGGTTCATGACTTCCTGTAATTTCTTCAGCGACTGAAAACGTACGGCCTGCAGCAGGTAGCTTTCCAGCGGGCCCTTTATATTTATTCTCTCCCGCCGCGACCAGAGGGAGATATACACCAGTTGTACCACGTCTTTGGCATCATCTGCCGAGCCCAGGATCTTTAGCGCAAAGGCATATAATACCGGCCAGTGACGGTTGAAACACCTTTCAAAAGCTTTCTGATCACCGGCACGGATAAGATTGAGTAACTCGATATCTTCACTAGACTGCATGGCTGGTCGTAATTTAACAACGCGAGGCAAAATAGTGGATTTGGGGTTGCCGGGATTTTAAGTTAGTGTTATCTTTTGCCTGCCATTCTTTAATAACCATACTGCTCCTGCCATTGCAAGCAATACAATGCTCGTCCACGCAATCTGATGCACGTTCGTCCTTGCGATAGTCATGCCCCCTACCGTTGCCCCAATGGTGACCGCCAGGTTGCCACAGGAAGTAAAAATACTGTTTACGAATTCCGGTGACTCCGGCGCCGCGGAAGTGACGTTGATATTGCTGATCAGGAAACCACCGGTGTGGATAAAGCCCCAGATGATAATGACACCGATCATCAACTCCTTATGTGCACCCGCCGTGTACAGGATGATATGTGTTATCGCTAATGCTGCTATGAATACGATGGTAGTATTGCTGATACTTTTACTCAGCATCTTCCCCGCCAGCCAGTTGCCGCCCACGCCTGTAATACCAAAGATCAACAACATGGCGCTGATTTCACTGCCGCTCATACGCGTAACGTTATCCAGGTACGCTGCCAGATAGCCATAACTGGCATACATCGCCGATACCATCAGACAGGCGAGTAATAATTGCGCCCATAGCTCCTTCTTCTTAAGAACACTTAGTTGGCTACTGTATGATACTTTTTCTGCTGGCATAGCCGGCAACCATACCGCCATGCCTATTCCCGAAATGACATTTACCACCACGCATAAACCGAAAGCCGCCTTCCAGGTAAACAGGTCCCCCATCAATGTAGACAACGGCACGCCGAGCACACTTGCAATCGTAAAGCCACCAAAGACAATCCCCACTGCCCTGGGCGCATCTTCCTTCTTAACGCTGGTTGCCGCCGTGGATAACGCAATAGACCAAAACACCGGATGCAAAAACGCAGGAAGGATCCTGGCGATCAGCAATGTATTAAAGTTCGTTGCCTCGTACGAAATGACGTTCGAAATCGTGAAGATGCTCAGCACAAAGAGCATCGCCTTCTTTTTATCCATGTTCCCAAACAGCAGCACCATGAACGGCCCGAAGATCGCAATCACCAACGCAAAAGCACTCAACAGCCAACCGGCTTTGTCGATCGTAACCTGGAAATGCGCCGCTATCTGCGGTAAAATACCTATTACGCCAAATTCTGTTGTGGCAATGCCGAAGATGCCTAAAGCCAGTAAATAAAGTGTTCGTTTCATCCTGCTAATTTTTATGCAAATTTGCAGGGAGGAGTTCATGCTTTGAGGTAGTTTACTTTTTAGTGTGATACTTACCTTTTTGAAAGTATCTTAATCAGTTTGAGTTATGCCGGAATTTTTTCATGATAGTAAGTTGTATTATACGCCGATTGAGTTTGCACTCAAGCACATTGGTGGGACGTGGAAGATGCCCATTCTCTGGCGCCTGCATCTACGTGTCATGCGGTATGGGGAACTCAAAAACGACATACCACATATTACACATAAAATGCTCACCTCGCAGCTGCGGGAACTGGAGGAACTGGGGATGGTGGAGCGGATCGTTTATCCTGTAGCACCACCCAAGGTGGAGTACAAGATTACTGCTACGGGTTTACTTGCTGTACCGGTGATAGAGACGATTATGAAGTATGGCGTGGAGATGATGGGGGTTGCCGGGGTGGCGTATCCGCCGATTTCTTAGTGGGTGCATGTTCATTGCAGGGGTGTTTCTTAAATTCGGATCATGAAAAAAGCTCGGATTATATTGGTGATGGTGGCATTGGCCGGAATGACTGGCGGCGCATTGGCGTATTTTACGCCAACGGTTTATTATAAGCCGGCGTATGTAGGTGGAGAGTGTACGGTGGCGTTTACGCCGTATTATAGCGTGGTGACGGATACTCGTATCGCAGGGAAAGAGGTGTTGATGGCGAAGGAGCCTGGGAAATGTGAGACGTATATTATTATTGGGGAGTAAAAAATTATTTTAAAAAGATGGTAAGAATTGGACTAGAAAACGGTTCCTGTTGAAGGAGTTACCATATTGATATACCTCCACATATTCTTCTATTACTCCAGATAATGCTCATGCTCGCCCGTTGACTGCAGTCATACCTGGTCAATAGTACGGCAATTGGTAATCAAAAAAGTCTTCAGAAAGTTGGCTGTACTTACCATTTGTTCCTAGCAAACAAAAGGCTCTAATCATGCGCAAAGATCAAGTGGACAAGCACATTCTAAACAAGAATTTAGAATTCAAACTTAAAAAAATGAAAAATGAAAAAAGCTAAAATTGCATTAACAGCTATTGCAGTACTAGCAATTACTGGTGGAGCATTGGCTTACAAAGCCACCCTAACGCACCTGTTCTATTCTACGGGACCACAAGGAAAATGTAATGCTACATTATTCACCAAGTTAGCTCCTACGACAACTCTTTTCTTTGGAGGATTTACGACATTACTATCTCCATCAAAAGACAATCAAAATCCCTGTCCAGGAATATCGGTTATGCCTTCCGCTTAAATGATAAATATTAATAATAACTCACTAAAGATACTATCTTCAGTTGTTTAGCTCACCGTTTTAGTCTGAAATGATGAAGCTCACAAAAGCGAGGGCTAGATTTAACGTCTAAAATTTTAGCGATAGAATTCCCCCCTGATATATTCTGTATTCAGTTAAACATATTTCAGGGGGCTATCTATTTAGGAAACTATTATACTAGGGAATAGCTTCAATAGAAGGAGTCACAAAACGTGTCGCTGTAACAAATAACTTTAACAAATTCAAAAGCTTCACCTCTTATTTAAAGCTCTATGAGAGTCTCTAAAATTATTAAATTAGAGATCTATTTTCTTTTATCCAGACCTACTAGATGTCATATAGAACATATATCTACAACGTATCAGTAACCAATTCTGGTCTAGGATTCTTACAGCTATCATCAAGCGCAAGCCCGGTTGTAAATCCCCTTTGATTTGCAGGAACTCCTCTTGTCATCCAAATTGGAGGAAGACTGTCCTTTAAATAATGATCAAAAAACTGTTTCATGCGAATACTATAATCCTTCGCCTCATTCCCAAGTACACCATGATTTCCTTCATACACCAACATCCAAGATCTCTTACGCAAACGGCGTAACGCCGTGAAGAACTCTATGGCATTTGAAAATGAGCAAATACCATCATCTTTGGTATGCATTAATAAAATTGGCGTTGAGATCTTGTTTGCGTAAAGGATTGGTGAGTTCTCAATATATTTATTCGTTATTTCCCATAAAGTTCCCCCCATTCTAAATTGACCTATTTCGTACATCCCTTGCAAACTTGCTCCGTACCCTAGGATGCTCCCATAGCTGCTAATCCAGTCGGCAATTCCTGATGCAGAACAAGCTGCCGCGAATAAACTAGTCTTCGTGACCAAATAGTTCGTCTGAATCCCTCCCCAACTGCATCCTTGCAACGCTATTTTCTTTGCATTAACAAATGGGATTTTCGCTAAATGCAAAGCCGCAGAAACAATCGACTCATAGGTTCCTTCCATGGGATCTCCAATAACATAGTGAATATCAGGACAAAATACCAAATATCCATTGCTTACGTAGTATGGTATACTTATGTTACAAGCTTCCGAAAGTGCCTCTGGAATCAAATAAGCATTTAAGCCATCGCTCTTTTTCTCATAGTAATGGATGATAACAGGATACCTATGCAAAGAATCAAAATTTTCCGGTTTATACAAGATTCCTTTAATCTTTGTTCCATTTATGGATTCCCAATTATGTAATTCTGAGGTATACCAGTTATATGCTTCTTGCGGCTGCATTCTACTTATTGCTCTGAATTTCTTAAAGTCTGACGTAGTAAAATAATTAGGAGCTTCTGTTGCGCTCATTCTTTTTACTATATACCTTTTTGCACTTCGAGCTTTCAATGGGCAAAAATTGTATATGCTCTGAATACTCTGATTTCCAGCTACATCATATATATACGGTCCCATTGTTAATGAATCCGGGTTTCCGATCGTTCCTAACTTTTTTTTATAGAATCCGCTTTCCTTTGTCTCTTGGTTAAACGCTGAAAATAACAGGACTTCGTTACGGGATAAGTAACGCTGGTTATATGGAT
Source organism: Chitinophaga sp. 01L420 (assembly GCF_056399985.1). Classification (NCBI taxonomy): domain Bacteria; kingdom Pseudomonadati; phylum Bacteroidota; class Chitinophagia; order Chitinophagales; family Chitinophagaceae; genus Chitinophaga; species Chitinophaga sp. 01L420. The sequence continues at coordinate 16,805 of NZ_JBFTSK010000065.1, read as the reverse complement.
CAATCGCCAATGTAAAAACGAAATTATGCTCTCGACCATAGGCGTTTGTTAAATTTACTGGAGGAATTATCCCAGCGGGATCAATTTGCCAAATATCATTCTGCCCATAAATAATTACAGTAGCATCATCCTGCTCCCATCCTCCGATACTTCTATAGCGATAATATTCACTTTTTATATCATTTCCCCAAAACTCATTAATCCCCTGCGTTATATTTCTAATCTTGCTCGATTTTATTTCATAAGAAAAATAATTGTTAAGCTCCTTATTAAAGTAGATTATATATTTTTGACTGGGTGATAGTTCAACTAAATTATTCCCTTCTACAAAAGACAATAATTTCCTTGATCCATTTATCGTTGATATAAGATACCAATATATTCTGCAGCTTACATTCCATTTTATCTCTCCTCCCATTCCATCGTTTTGTTGCTTTCTAATTAATGCAAATGTATCAGAAACATAAGTAGTATTTGGCAATGCGAGCCATTCGTCTGTATATTCTAGCTGAAAAACTTTATCAGTACCGACTCGTATGGCGCCAGTATAATTACGGGATATTGGGCTCGACATCTGGTGAGATTGCAACTTCTGATCATTGTAATTCCAAATATCTACCTGAATAGCATCTTTGGCACTTTCGGAGCGGGCAGGATCTCCCTCTGTCAAAGTGAAAAATATCTGACCACCATCTTTGCTAAATCTAATAATTTCTCCGATCTTTCCCCCCCCTGGTATCCCTTCAGAGGAGTCTTTCGCCAAGCACTTAAGTGATTCCCTATCTGACAATTTATAATACCAGATTGCTTTTTTTTTATACATTCTATCCACACCAATAAAAGCAAGTTGCTTACCTTCTTCGTCCATAGTAATACTATTTATGTCAACACCTTTCCATATGTTATGAAATTCGTTTCCACGTACATTTACTATGTTCACTTCTTGCGTAAACTCTTTTTCTTCTTTAGATGTCTGTAGCAATACTAGAATTTCACCGTTCAAGCTTACTTTATAAAGACTAACTGACGAATAAAATCTAAGCTCCGCCGTTTTCATACATCTTCTCACCAAATTATTACCTGGCCCTTTCAAACGATAGAACAGGCTATTCTCTTTAATTTCGAAAGACGAAACATTAGGAATATAAGAAACTTCTGAAGTACCCAATTTAATTATACATAAACTATCATTATTATTAATCCAGAGTGCAATGCGGAAGCCAGAACAAATTGTAATCCTACCAGAAATATATGGGATAACGAATTTCCATTTATTCCTCAATGACATTACAACACCAGTTCGAAACCCTTTAGGTTCATTTTCAATAGAGTAACAGGCAAATTTCCCATCATTACTAATATCTTCCTCTATAACCGAAGGCCAATTGCTATAGGTACTTGAATCAATTAACCGCTTTAAATTAATTCCTGGATTACTGCTTTTGGATTGGCTGAAACAAGCCAAAATAAAAGTTTGAAAGTAAAGAAATGTGTAAATAATTTTTCTTACATGCATACCGTTATATTAATATAAGTATATCATAAAAATTAGTTTGATAATAAGTCACTTTGTCGATTTATTTTTAAAGGTGTAAGTTAGCTGAATCATAAAAAACCTTTGCAGACCAATAGACTGAATATCTTCAACATAGCCCTCTCCAATGGTCCTAGTATTAAAAACATTCTTGTTCAGTAAATCATATCCATGGAGCTTCAGTACCAATTGCCTGTTACTTGTCAATGGCTTAGCTATATAAGCATTTATAATAACTGCATTTGTATTATAACCCGAAGATCTACCTGTGTTCAAATTGTATTTTATTTTTCCACCGACAGTAATACTCCAGGGTACATTTACATTGCAATCTAAAGAGAATCGATAGTTGAGAAAAGTCAAATTATTTTGCCCCTTATTCGAATACTTCAAATTATTGTAGTTAAAAGTAGCCGAGGTAGAAAGATCAAATATCTCTTTGTATGTATAATTTAAGGAGATTGATTGCATCGTAGAAATAGTTGTGCTAGACCCATCCTTCCCATTCCAATAATTAATATCACGATTTAGGCTTATTAAACTTGTAAAATTGATTGTATTCCCCTTAGTTTTTAGAGGATAACTATTGTCAACGGATAGCTGTATAATATATGCACCATTTTTATTAAGAGGCTGATTGATCTGGCGTGCCAGTGTATCTGTCCACGTTGCATTAACAATCTTGTTACTTAAAAATTCTCCGTTCATCACAACTGATAAGCTCTTCAAATTCTCAACATTTATACTACTATATCTAAATGATATACTATGATTGTGTGCTGGCTTTAAATCCTTATTTCCCAGTTGTATAAATAATGGGTTAGAATTGTAAATAACTGGCTGTATCTGGGAAATATCTGGTAACTGGGAACTTATGAGATATGAAAAGTTGAATTGCTTATTTGGGGCGAAGTAATAATTGAAAGAGATATTTGGCAAGAAATCCAAGTTTCGCAACTTTGCATCTATATTATGACTAGCGTTATTATTATTCATATCACCGATATACGTGAAAAGAGAAAAAGTATAGTCATATTTCTTATTTGATGTACTTAATGATATTCCACCGTAATGATAAAAAGATTTATTCTCAATTGTATTACTTAAGCTATCATTAAAGAGGTTATATTTCCCTTTGTATTCATCGTAGTCAAAGACAGGATTGTTAGATGGAGAATTGTGCCGTGTATACACATATGAAAAAACTAAGGAATGATTCTTCATTACTGGCTCTGCGTACGTGAACGACAATTGGGTAAATTGGTTTACACTGGATAATACTCTTTTTTGATTTATCGTATCACTTATAGACTCCCCGCTATTCAAGGTATATTGACTACGAGAAAGATTATAGTTATCACCTTTAATATTACTATTCCCATAAGCTATCTCTATATTCAATAGCCGTCCATCTTTTCTAAATTTCTTCTCAAACATTAAACTGTTATAAAAATTAGACCCATTTCCAACCATTGAGTTATTAGCTAATCCACTATTTAATATTTTAGTCTGTTTATCTGACAGTTGGAAATAATTGCCTTGAGTATCAGTATTAGTTTTATAATTAAATAAAATCGAATACGACAATGTTTGTAAAGAATCTATTTTATACTCTACTTTGGTATTTATCCTATGATTTGTTGAATAATAAGATATTTTAGATTGTTGGTTATAGTAATTTGAATCAGAAATGAAATTCTGCCTAGTACTTTTCTTTTCATAGTCCTTCTTGCTATTCTCAATAATATAGTTCCCATATACTTTCAGCTTAGAATTTATATCCTCACTATAATTTACTCCGGCATTCCAAGACCGAACGAATCCTTCGCTGCCTTCAATTCTTCCCTCTTGATAACCATTTATATTGTCACCGCTTATAAAAAAAGCCATTTGTTGATTTGCCCTAAATCTACTGGCCATAGTTTTCATTGAAAACTTATTTTTTAAAGCATAGGAAGATGATAACTGACCAGATACAATGTCCGCTTTATCTTTCCTTATAGTTATATTAATAATTTTCTCTTTGCGTTCTCCATTAACCTCCTGAGATAACAATTGAGCCTTCTTTCTATCAATTACTTGTATCTTATCAATCAATTCAGAAAGTATATTTTTGGTGATTAAAGTAGGATTGTCCGCGAAAAAAGGATGACCATCTATTAAAATCTGTTTTACAACTTCACCGTTTATTTTAATGCTCCCATCATCTCCGACTTCTATACCCGGTATTTTCTTAAATAGCTCTTCCACTAATGAATTTTCCTTGGTACGAAAATTATCAGCGCTATATTCTAGTGTGTCCCTTTTAACTCGCACTTGTTTCTTTATCCCCTTAACTTCGAATTGAGACAAATTCAGGCCGACCCTTTCGAGCGCTAAAACCCCCACGCTTAATGAGTCTTGCTTCAATTCAACTTTTATTGGATACACCAGATTCTTGTATCCCAAATATGTTAAATTCAAGAGATAATTACCAGGCAAAATGTCGTTTATCACGAAAGACCCATTCTTATCAGTATGAGTGATTGCCACTCTTGTAGAATCTTGAGTTCTCAAACAGGTCACTGATGCCCCCGATAAAAAGACAAATAAGTCGTTATCACGAACGCGTCCAATAATCTTGGTCGGACTAGCTACCTGCGACCTAACTTGAAGTGCTAGTAAGGTAATAACAAACAGAAATAGTAATTGCTTCATATGTGGATTACCAGTAGTCGTAAATTCAATATTTTGATTGCAATAGAAATGCAGTAGAGAGCATTAATTGTCAAGAATTAAAAAAAAAACTAGAGTGAGTGCTCATTGCAGTGGATGATTATAATTTTGGATTAACAACGAAAAGGTCACAATGGTGAAGAGCAAGTGTGACCCAATTCCGGGATAGCTTAAAGTTATTTAACTACATCAATTTTAAAGAGAAAATGTAAACCCTCAAATATCTTAATCCCGTATTAGGTAATACTTCTATGCAATGAATTAAAATTAACCAATTCACTAAGCCTATGCGTAACTTTTGTTTATGCAATAATCAATATCCATATTATTATTTATTGGAATAAATGAATGACTCAAAATAACAGATACTCAGATGGTTAAAACCGATATTCCTACAATCGATGCTGATATTATTCCACTGGAAAATGGTAGAATTAATAACATATCCAGACCGGCTCAACGCAGAAAATTAGCAATCATCATAGGTGCTGACTCATTGGGAATTACCGCGGCTTACGAATTACTAAATAGAACAGATATTCTCCCAATCTTAGTAGAGAAAAGGAAGGAAATTGGAAGAAACTTGAGGTCGGTAAATTATAAAGGTAATCGTATCGATATCATTGGAGATCAATTTTGTTCAAATTCAATTAGAGTAACAAATTGGCTAAAGAGCGTTATACCAACTCAGAGAAGGGATCAGCTTATAAACCACATTGGCTTCAGTCTTCTAGATTCAAATTTTGAACAACGAGGTGAAGCATACAACAATGTGCTATTAACTCGCCAATATATATCTGGAATTTACTCTCATCGAAAGTTCCTAAGCTATCCCTATAGCCCGTCATTAGAAATCGTCAAAAAGATTGGACTAAGTAACTATCTCATTGTCTTATTTTCATATATCAAAGCATTTTTGGGGCAATGTAAGCAAGCAAGAAACATTCAGAACTTCCTAATAGACTATTGGGGTGAAAAATTTTATTCCCTTTTCATTGAAGGTTATTGGGAGAAATACCTGGGTGATTCTTGTCATAGTTTTTCTCTCGATAAAGATTTCCAGGTTAGTAGCGCATGCTATAATATCAGCAGAGGGCGTGGAGAATTTCTGTTTCCCAAACTAGGACCGGGGCAATTATGGCAGGAAATAGCAGCAAAGATAATTAAACTTGGAGGCCCAATACCACTGAATAATAAGAAGATCAAAATTTGTTCCAACAATCGTTCAACTATAACAACAGTGTCCATTGAGAACAAATTTGGTAAAATCTATTCATTTGAATGCGATTATTTAATTCCCTCAGTTCCTCTACAGGACCTTGTTGGTGATTTTGATTTTGACATCCCATTTCGAATAAAGGACTCTTTGTGTGCATTACGATACAGAGATTCTATTACCGTATGTGTCTTATTGAAGGGAATGTCCTATCAAGATCCCAAAACGGGCGAATCGAAGCTATTGAAACTAAAAGACACATGCATATACATAAGTGAAAAGGGCGTCAAAGTAGCACATATACAGTTATTCAATAACTGGAGCCCATTCATAGTTAACGATCCTGGAAATATTTGGATAGGGATGGAGTTCTTTTGCCAAAAGGATGATAGTTTCTGGAAGTTAAATGATTCTGATTGATTGAGTTAGCAATATCCGAGTTAATAAAGATAGGATTTGCACCAGAGCCCAATGTCATAGATACTTCTGTTTTACGAGTAGAAAAGTCCCATCCACTTTTACAAAAGATAACCATCAATTCAAAGGGGTCAAAGAATATTTATATGGAGTGAAAGATATTTTCCCAATGGCTAATGATGATTATCCTAATTACGACAGTTCTATATTATCAGCGATGCTTGTCGTCGATAGAATTTGTGCTGGTACCGCAAAGGATATGCAAGGATAAGTGATCGTACTAAACATGTTGGTTATTAGTTCTCATTGAGCAAAACAATATATTCCCAATAAACTCTATCAAAAAAATGATCATTATGAGAAAGGAGGCATCCATTTTTTTTAAAAGTACCATATTCACCGATCCGAAATACAAATGGTACTTATGGATTGCTATCCCTGCAATACTTATACAGCTTATCATTTTTAAATTTTTCTATCCTTTTGCTGGATTTATTAATGGCGATTCATATGTTTACTTAGAAACAGCTTATCATAATTACTATATAAACACTTATCCAATCGGATATTCAAAGTTTCTCAGGCTATTTAGCGTTTTTACTAAATCAGACACAGCATTAGTTGTTTTCCAGTACGTCTTATTACAGCTTAGCACTCTTTACTTCTTATTCACCGTAATTTACATATATGAACCAACAAGAGCTACTCGAATTTCATTATTTGTTTTTCTAATTTTGAATCCTGTTTCATTGTACCTTGCTAATTATGTGTCAAGTGACTCACTCTTCCTGTCGCTTAGCCTAATCTGGATCACACAATTAGTTTGGATTTGCTATGAGCCCACGAACAAAATAATATTTCTAAATGCCCTAATTCTGGCATTAGTTTTTACGATAAGATACAACGCTTTATACTATCCAATAATACAAGGTGTTGCCTTACTAATGGCGAAGCATAGAATATGGATTAAACTAGCCGGATTTTCACTAGGAATTGTGTTAGTTGTAATTTTTATGCAGTTTACTAGCAGTCGGTACTATAAGTTAAGCGGCAATCATCAGTTTTCCCCTTTTACTGGTTGGCAAATGGCTAATAACGCAATGTATGCTTATCGTTTTGTTGATAGTGCGCATGTCAAAAAAGCGCCTCCTCGCTTACAGAAAATAGATAAAATGGTAAGAACATATTTTGATACAACCCGCGATGTAAATAAGCATCCGTCAGAAATGCTTATTGCTAGCACGGTATACATGTGGGCTCCTAATTCACCTTTATCCATTTACATGGAAGACCAATTTAAAAAGGACTCGTCTGCCTCTGCATTAAAAAAGTGGTCTGGTGTTGCTCCATTGATGAAGGATTACGGCACATTTTTGATACGACAATATCCAAACGAATTCATCAGATATTATTTGATACCAAATGCAATAAAGTATTACGCTCCTCCAGTTGAATTTCTTAGTACATACAGTACAGGAGTTGATAGTGTTAGTTACATTGCAACTGTGTGGTTTGACTATCCAACAAATAAAATTAAGACCCGATTCAAAGATTTCAAAGTAAACATTTTGGACTTTTATCCTGTATTCTCTGGTGCCATAAATGTGGTTTTAGTATTTAGTATTATAAGCTTTATCATTTTAAAAGGGTACAAAGAGCATCCTATTCTAAAAATAGGTCTAGTACTAGTTTTCTGTTTATGGCTTACAAACTTTGGCTTTAGTGTATTTGCATCCCCAATAGCACTTAGGTTTCAATTACTACCAATTATAGTATCTACATCGTATACTTTTTTATTAATAGAATTTTTAGTAAAGAAAGCTACAGTAAAAGATACCAGTCTAAATATTGAATCACACTCAATTACAATGGAAATAGAATAAGGAAATATGAACTATTGATTTATAACAAAGGATATAAGATTAATTATCATGAAGAAGAAAGATATATTAATAATTGGATCAATTATTATCCTCGGGTTAATTGTATTTGAATCTGCCAGTAAATTCATTGACACTAGCTTTAAAAATGCTTCCAAATATAAAAATAAAAGTTACCCCGAGTTAGAGGGACAGGTATTGCCATCGTTTAACCTTCTATTGCCCGATAGTTCAACTATTGTTGATGTTAACCCAAGCGGAGTTAACATCCCTACAGTCCTATTCTACTTTGGCCCAGATTGTCCCTATTGCCAAAAAGAAATTTTGGAAATCACTAAAGAGATAGAAAAACTGAAAGACATTAAGTTTTATATTTTTACTCCTTATCCGTTCAAAGAGATGATAACTTTTTATGAGCGTTTCAATCTTAAACAATATTCAAATATTACAACAGGGCAAGATTACAAATATTTCTTCGCGAGCCATTTTAAGATTGAAAGTGTTCCCTGCATAATGGTTTATGGGAAAGATAAACGGCTCAAGGGGACATTCATTGGAAATATAAGTCCTGAACAGATTATAGAGTTGACTGACAAGTAAGTATGTTGCGTAACATAAAATAGGCTAGTTCTTGATTGCAAGCTGGGATTGGCCAAAAACATGGGGAAGCCGAAAACCATCATAAAAGAGTAGGCGTCATTTTATGTATAAAGTTTAGCTTTTTGAATTAAAAAGCATCTATCATTATGAACAAAGCAAAATTAGCATTAACAGCTGTTGCTGTTTTAGCAGTTATAGGTGGTGCATTGGCTTTCAAAGCAACTACTACTCGCGCGTTTTATTCAACAGGTGTTGCTGGAAAGTGCGATGCTTTCTATTCTAATACCAAATTGGATTTAACCACAACTACTACTATTCCAGGTGCAACTATCACATTCCTTTCTACAACTAAGGATGCGTTACATGCTTGCCCTCAGATTACAGTCGTTCCAGGTAACTAAAAGTAATATTCCAAATGTGCAGCGATTCTTTTTAATGTTAATGCACATTTAATATTATCAAAAAATGAGGGGGGCCATTCTGTAATGGGGTAGGCTCCCCTTTTTCAATTTTACAGAACAATTTTGCATGGGATTTAAATGTCGAACTATAAATACTTAATATGTATAGTCTTATTCCGATAGCGCCTGTAAGATATAATATGGCTCTCTGTTTGCTCTAAAAGTAGTCCTTTCTTAAACAGGCATGCATTATTAGAGGATATTTCATATCACAAATCTGAGATTTAACAAGACAGATAAAGCTCATTTAATATTCACCAGGCTTCTTGGATCAATCTTTTCACATATTTAAATTTAAATCATGAAAAAGGCAAAAATACTACTGTTATTTATCGCGATATCGGCAGGTATTAGTATTGCATGTGCTTATAAAGCAAGTCAGACAAGCACCTTCTATAGAGACACTGGCAGTGGTCATTGTTCTGCACCATTAGTGACATTACTATCTCTAGCTAATCCATTAGACCCCCAAGCCTTTACAACAAACCTCTCAAAGTTTTCCACTTTGGACGTTTGTCCAGTCACTTATGTCAAATTGGGAAGCTAATATCTAATCGAGCCGCATTACCTAACGGAATCCGTCGCGTTAACGTATTCTTTGATCCGATTTTCGACTGGTAGCTGTTGCCAAGCTGTGTCCGTAGCTATTTCATCTCATCAGTTAACAAGTAACTACATATGTACTTATCAACTGGAATGCCCTTCTCCCTAGTGAGACGAACATGAGGAGAAAACCACTTGGCAGCATTGCTGATTGATGGAATACAATATCGAAACTACCGATATCGGCACGGGTATATAACATAGCGGATCGTGCTACTGCGTGTTGAGATCTTGTAGTCAGAAATTTGTAATCCCGATTTCGAGAAATAAAGTAATGTATACCTAAAATTAACACTTCAATAGACTGCTATATAATTTCCTTTAACGTACCATTATCAACAGGAGGATAAAATATCAACCAGGTAACATTAGCAGCACCATAGCCATTAGCATACAAGCCAATGACTTCGTATGTGGTGATATATATAACAATACAAAATTCATATACATCTCTTACTTTTAAATGGCGCATTGAATTCATGTACTCGTTATCTAGACGATGATGATACCTGGTACTCCTGATAGAAATTATTCATCCTGCTTTTGATGAAAAATATCTGTACGAGATATTTTTTGTCTCAAATTATTCATTCGCAAACTCCACTGTCTGATTATTATTGAACTATTTTAGAGCAACTAAAAAATAGGCTTTCATTAAAGCAAATAATAATTTACAAGTTATTCTGCTCTCCAAATAAGAATTGCAATACATTACAAATGATTAATTGACCAATACATGGGAAAGTAGGATAAACAGACCTTACATACCTTGGTCAAATTAGTAATTGACTACGGATTACTTATTGGCAGTTTTATTTGTCGTATCGATAAGTAAAGATTCTGTTGGAGTTTTAATTGTATAATCCAGATTTAAGCCACTATCAATTCCCTTCAGTTTCGCAGATACGCCCTTAGTCATCCATATTGGGGCGGGTTTATCCTTCAAATAATGGTCAAAAAACTGCGACATGCGTATGCTAAAATCCATGCCTTCTTTCCCATAAATACCATGGTCGCCCGGATAAACTAACATCCAAGATCTCTTTCCTAAACGACGCAATGCGGTAAAAAATTCAATAGCATTCGAAAATGAGCAAATTCCATCATCCTTAGTATGCATAAGCAAAATTGGAGTAGAAATATCATATGCTTTTAAAACTGGAGAATTCTTAATGTAAGAATCTAGTTTATCCCAAAGAGTCCCTCCCATCCTAAATTGCCCTCCCTCGTACATTCCCTGCAAACTATTACCTAGAGAGCTTAAACTCCCAAAACCGCTTATCCAATCCGCTATTCCGGATGCGGAACAAGCGGCTGCGAATAAATTAGTTCTTGTTATCAAATAGTTAGTTTGAATTGCGCCCCAACTACAACCTTGAAGCCCCATTTTTTTTGCGTCAACAAATGGAAGCTTTGATACATGTTCAGCTGCTGATACAATTGCATTGTAGGCACTCTGCATTGGCTCACCGGTTGTATACTTTATGTCAGGACAAAAAACCAAATATCCGTTACTCACGTAATAGGGAATATTAATAACACATCCAGAAATTAATTGTTCTGGCATTATAAAGGCGTTCAATCCATCAGATTTTGATTCATAGTAATTAAAAATAACAGGATACTTCCTGGAAGAATCAAAATTTTCAGGCTTATATAAGATCCCTTTTAAAGAAGTGCCATCTAAAGATTTCCATTCGTGTAACTCACTTGTGTACCAATTATAACTATTTTGGGGTTGAAAGTCTGTTATGGCTTTAAATGTCTTAAAATCATTTGTAAAAAACAAATTAGGATATTCTGTAGCACTCATTCTCCTCACAATGAACGAATTTACTTTCTTTGCTTTGATTGGAGTAAAACTAGACCCTTGAGGAGTTGTTGTATTATTTGGTATATCGTAAATAAAAGATCCCATTGTCAATAAAACCGGATCTGTTTTTCGTCCAAGCTTGGCAGAATAAAATCCATTCTCCTTTGTATCGGGATTGAAGGCTGTCAAAAACAATTTTTCCTCCGAATTAATAATACCATTTGAGGTATTGCTCCAAGTCAGCGAAAATATAATATTATTTCTTTTCCCATAACCATTCGTTATATTAACTGGTGAAAAAACTCCAACGGGATCCAATAACCATACATCGTTCTCATCGTATACAATTACTGCCGAATCATTATTTAACCAGCCTTCAATTGATTTTCCATTATCTTTTTCCCATTTATTATTTATTCCCTTTGAGATATTCCTAATAACTCCTTTACCTATTTCATAAGTAAAATAGTTCTTCTCAATCCTATCATAGTATATTAAATATTTTCCATATACAGATAACTCAGGATAAACATTTTCCTTAATTGCGCCAATTGATGTTTTTATTCCTGTCTTGGTAGAGATTAAATAGGACGTCGGATTACAAGCAGGGTTCCAGCCATTCTCTCCGCTTCGTCCGTCATTTTCCTGGTGAGTCACTACAGCAATTGAATCTCTTGATGGCTTATTGTTAAAAATCCAAGCCATTTCATTTTCCCTCTCTAAAAGGAACAGATTACTTTTTTGAATATCTACAATAGCATTATAAGTTCTCGAATCGGGATCTTGCAGCTGTTGTGATTGCAATTTCTTATCGTTAAAATTCCATACATCAGGCTGAGAATGATCTATAACCCTCTTAGGATATTTCTTTTCTCTCAAAGTAATAAAAAGACGACTATTGTCATTACTAAAATTTGAGAGATTTCCCAATTCAAGATTCTCATTTTCTGCTCCCGGCACCCCTGATAATACAAAATGAGACTCATTTGTTCCAAACTTGTAATACCAAATTCCATCCTGACTCTTGGTCTCATCCTTATCCCTTGCAATAAAAGCCAAACCGCTACCATCATTACTGAGAGTCATACTACGTAAACCACTACCCTTCCAAAAATTAAATGTGCGACCACTAGCAATATTCGCCCAGTCCAAAACTTGCACAGTGTCAGTGCCAGTTTTCTCCTCCCTTTGTAAAAAAATGATACCACTATTATTACTGAAGAAATAGTCTTTTACAGATAAAAAAAACGCACTTCTGTCAGTTCTAAGAGTTCTAAGACTTTTAACTACCAGTCTTTCTTCAGGCCCTTTTTGCTGATATGCAATCCATTCTCCTTCATTCGAAAGTCGATATGAAATTATATTGCTTAAACTATCAAGAATTCGTGTGCCTAAATTAACTATATAAATTCTGTCCGATTTAGTAACAATTGCTCTCTTGCTATCAGCTGTAAATTCCACATTATCAATATTATGAAACTCTATTTTCCAAACTCCTTTTGTAGCTTGTAGAATCAACCCCCTACTGCCAACAGATTGATGATCAACCGAGTAGTAGACAAATTCGCCATTATCAGTTAAATTAACACTTTCGACAATCGGCCACCGATCATAAGAAGTCGAGTCAATTAAAAGTTTATCTATTTTATAAGGTTTTTCGATATAATTTTTAGTCGGTGACTTTTGTCCCAAAGAATCCAACCCAAGCAATATAAAAAATGAAAGAAGAAAAAAAAATCTCATTACTACGAATTTATAAGCTCCATCAATTGTTATAACTAAAAATCATGCATTAAGAAAGATTAAACATAACCTAGAAGTTGAAAAAAATATATTCATTTTCAACTTCCAAAGTCATTCAATTATTTTATAGATTAGTCATTTAAATAGGCGTTCCAACACCTCCCCATTTTAATAGTCATTTGTTATATTGTAATGTAAGGAAATCCACTGCAGTTTGAGTGCTACCAAATTAGCAGAGGCCAATTAAATTAAGGCGTTTGCTGCGTAATCTAAGATATGCATCGTTATATGCAGATGCATATATCTAGGCCAATAGTTTCCTCAAGAACATGATCCAAATTTAATCCAATAAACAAGCCATTCAGATCTCATTATTTGTATTATAAATAACTCATCACCAGTCCGTGTAATCAAACCATATTCTGAAGTTGTGATTTGGTAACGACAGGGAATGAATAGGTGGATCGCTCTCATCAATTATGTAGTGAATGTAGAAATAAAGTGGAAAGTGGACCGTTAATCAAAGGTTAATACAATTGGGTTCACATCTTATTAGCATCCACTGAACCCGATGCCAGTGCGCGAAAAAGGCATGCTCGATAAGATCAAAGGACCATTACGATTGCTCTATACTTGACATAATTGTAAAATTGTTGTATATTGGTTTTGCCCCTTAACAGACTAATTGAAATATGGATTACCCTACAATACCTGCATTAAATGTTGATCACGAATTTGGTAAAGATATTTCTCCTTTTTTAGCAGACCTGGTAGTATTACCTATTGATAGCACTGGATCTGAAGGTAAGTTAAATACAACAATACTGGACAAACTTGGTTACTCTTATGCAGTACTGCCAAGTGAAGATAAACTGACAAATGGTTATCATTATTTTACAGGATATGAAGGTTGCGCTAATATCCTATTTGTTGTTACGGTTGGTGATGGTGAGACTAAAGACCTTTTAAAGGATAATCTAAAAGTGGCACTGGAGGAGGTAAAAACACGCGACGCTGATCAGACAATATGGATACCTCTAATGGGAACCGGGGCTGGGAACCTTTCGCATGAGGAAAGTCTTTATATTACTGCCGAAGAGATAAATTACGCCAGGGAAATATATGGTCTTGCTGCATACTTCTATATATCATTACCAGCTTCAGTAGATGAAAGTTGGCTGAAACAACACGTTAGAGAGAGTAAACGGGGAGGGAACAGGCATAGGATAACGAGTGCAGAACTTTTTGTAGATAATTTAAAGGTGAATACTTACATCCTTAGCCTTGGGGCCAAAAGTAATAGAGATGTTGTTAAGTTGGTAAACGGTGAGACATGGCGCCAGAATGATAAAACGCATCCCTTAACACAATTAATGGGAGGGGTTGATGCGAAGGATATCATTATCTATAATATGTCACAGAAGTTTTACAATTCAAATTTCCAAAAGTCGAAAAGTGGGGAAATGTTAGAAATTACTGCGATTGGAATTGTTGTTAACCTACCAGACAAAAAGAGAATGAAAATTGATTGGCGAATGAGCCGCCTCAACATAAATGTCCAAAGTCTGAGGTCTTATACTGAAAGGCTAGAACGGGCTTGGTACAGGGATATTGTAGCAGTGCTGGAAAATCTTAGTTCTGCTGATTGGGGTCAAATTGCAAATATTACCCTTTCCCCGTTTGTTACTCCTGTAAAAATTTCAACCGGTAGAATAAGTCACTTTCATAGTGATATTGACACCACAACAGATCACCTGAATATCTCCCAGGACGTAGCTGCCTTCGCCCGTATTATTGCCGCCAGAAGCTTTCAGCCCCCTCTTGCAATTGCTGTTTTGGGTAAGTGGGGATCAGGGAAGAGTTTTTTTATGGAGCAGTTGAGGCGGAAGATCCAGGAGTTATCCTGGGGTAGTATGGAAGATGCATATTGTGCAGGTATTGCTCAAATTCATTTTAACGCATGGTCTTATATGGATACCAATCTCTGGGCCAGCATAATATCGAGAATTTTTGAACAACTAAACGTTTATATTCAGGCCGATGATTCAAAAGAGGAAGCAAAGAAAGAAATCAGGCAAATCCTCACAAAAAGCCTGAACATCACCAAGGAGGAAATTACCTTTCTTGAAAATCGGAAAGAGCAAATTGACAATCAGATCGAAGCACTTGAGAATAAAGAGGTAGAACTTCGGAATGAATTAAATGAAAAAATAAAAGCGATCAGAACGAAAACACTGAAGTCAGTGGTGGCAAATGTAGATCAACAATTTCATGTCAAGAAGCAGATTATTAAATCGCTGAACGAAAACAGGTCCTTCGGCAAATCAAAAAAGGAGCTAAGACAAATAGTTCCGGAAGAGTACTGGAATAATCCAGAGGAAGCATATAAACAAGCAAAGTCAACCTATTCATTTCTTTGTACCTTCTTTCGAAAGGGGAAAATTTTATCCAACTCCTTGTGGTTCCTCTTTATTGTTTTCCTGATAGTTGCTGTACCCTTTGGGTTATTTTGGTTGGAACAACAAATAGTCATAACAGGATTTCTTATTCCTCCATTTATAATAACATTTTTGTCTTCTGCAGGAATTGTATTTACGCGCATGATGTCTACCTACAAGGAGTTAAAGCCGGTGATTGCCTCGTTCTGGAAAATTAAAGAAGCGTATGAAACCGCAGTAGAAGATGCTGTTGATAAGATGAAACAAGAAGAGAAAGCCTTAGCACTTGAGATTGAAAAAGGGAGAGCGGATTTGATTATTGTCAATGAGCAAATAGTGTCCGCAAAGGCAATACAGGCTGATTTAGACTTTAGAATCAGCAATGCACTCGCTACTGAAACGCTATATAACTTTATTGATAAACGCTCCAAAAGTGAAGATTATCGAAAGCATTTAGGAATTATTTCTATTATTCGAAAGGACTTGGAGACTCTGAATGGTCTTTTTTATGATCATCAGGGAGAGGTAAACGAAAATGGTGAGACTGAGACATTCAGGAGTCATTTTAAAGTTAAGCTACAAAGAATAGTGCTATACATAGATGACCTTGACCGCTGCCCTGAAGAACTGGTTGTACAGGTGCTGGAAGCAGTCAATCTATTGATGGCATTTCCGCTTTTTGTAGTGGTGGTAGGAGTCGATTCCCGTTGGATAAAGAATGCTTTGATTAAAAAACATGCTTTGCAGTTCGGAGGGCTAAAGGAGCAAATGGGTGAGAATTTGGAATGTTTGGAGCCTGCAGATTACCTGGAGAAAATATTTCAGGTGCCTTTTCGCCTAAAAGAACCAGATGATGAAGAAGTGAAGGCTATGATCAATAAGCTGGCGAATACAGGTCCTCTCCTTGCTGCCAAAAGATTGGACGGTGAATCCATTGACCCAAATCATGTAAAAGATATTAAAATACCAGTGAAAAATCTGATTGAAGCACATATAAGTGAGTTCACGGAGGTGCCTGGAGAACAGGTACATACAGCAAGTGATAATGCAAAACTATATGTTCCAAAGAAAGAAACAAAAAGCAATGATCATCAGGTTGAGGTAAGAGAACAGATTGAAATGCTCGTTTTGACACAAGACGAAATTGACGTTATGCAGCAAATGGCTGGATTGCTTGGGGCTAATCCGAGAACGGTGAAGCGATTCGTCAATATCTTCCGAATCATTAAAGCGCATGAAGGATTCCATTATGAAAATGAGGAAAAAATGAAGGATTTGACTGCCATATTATTTATACTATCGTTTTCACTAGGACCATTTAGGAAATTGGTACCTGATTTTGTAAAGCACCTCTTCGAATCCAGGTTTGAAGATGGGCATTTAAC
>NZ_JBFTSK010000064.1:0-39599 GCF_056399985.1 Chitinophaga sp. 01L420 | reverse complement strand
GTGGTAAGGTATCGGCGGTAAACTGGAGCATCCATTTCAGTAATTCATCCATCACTGTTGTGTTGAGAGAATAAAAAACGAATTGCCCTTTTTTCACGCTGGTCAATAGCTCCGCTTGTTTCAACAGGTCGAGATGATGAGAGATGGTGGGCTTTGAAAAGCTGAAACGCTCTGCGATCTGACCGGCGGTCAGGTCTTCCTTTTTGAGCAGCTCGAGGATGTCCCGCCGGGTTTTATCGTTGAGTGCTTTGAACACGTTGTTCATATAAACATATATTTAGACAACTATCTAAATACTAAATTAAGAGAAGTCGGGAAACTGGCAAAATGTAAATCCGAACAAGGAAAGATGATTTTGGCAAAATGCGGTGAATCATAATACTGGCGGCTGACAGCAGCGAATAACGCATGAAGATGGATGGTTCCGGCGGGTTATTACATGACTCCGCAGCGCTCCCTTTCGGGATAACGCTGCGGAAGGAATAGGTGTAGGGATAAGAAACTACGGCAGGATCTCTATTTCAGTGCCTTCGTTCCAGTGTTTGTGCTCTGGCGTGTAATACAGATAACAGTTGCTGGCTTTGGCTTTATAAGTGCCAGGAACATCTGCTTTCAGGTCCAGGTTGATGGTTTTAGTTTCATCCGGGCTGAATCCCATCCAGTAAAGCACCAGGTAATTATCAAAGATTTCATAATAGGCTACTTCTTTTTTCTCTTTCAATTCTTTGAGCTGCCAGGGCTGCAGAGAAAGACCGGCAGGTATGCCTATTTTGGCAATAGACATAGGTTGCAGTATGCCTTTTTCATTTTTCACATCAATTTTCATCCTGACAGTTTCCCCGATTTTAGTGCGGGTATCCCCCAGTCTAGTATTGATATGTAAGTCGGCCTTAGGACTGTTCGGCGGTTGCATAGTGTAATAGGAAACCTCCATATGATAAGGAATACCGGATTTTTCATTGCTGTAATGCACCGCAAAAGTATTGGCCCCTGCTTTCAGTAAATTGCTAAAGTCGCTGCCCAGCGCCACTTTCTGCGTATTCAGTTCGAAATCAACTGTACCGGCATTTTCCGTGCGGCCTTTTATTTTTACGAATTCTACGATGGCATTCAGTGCCATCACGGTTGCCTGCGTAGAGCCGTAACCGTAATACGATTTTTCTGACAGTACTTTAGAGATGACTACTGCTATGGCGGCAAGATCAGGTGTTTGCTCCCTGGCCAGCGCCAGTGCGTATAACGATAACGACTCTACGCGCAGGGAAGCATCCCTGGAATTCACCACAGTGGTGGCTGCCATGAAATTGTTTTTTTCATAGCTCTGTTTCAACGCCTGCATCAGCCGGTTGTAGTCGGTGGTGTTTTTCATATTGCTGGCAGCAAGCGCCATTAATCCCAGTTGGTAAGCATCATTGGCTGCTAACGCCTTTTGCACGCCGGCTTCATATTCCGGTTGTATTTCTTTACCGATACCGGCTTGCGTTAACGCATATACGATATAAAGATTAGCCACGCTGTTGGGAACGGATGCAAACTTATCATAGCCACCGGAAGCCAGTTTAAAGCCTCCTTTACCATCTCTGCGGCTCAACAGGAATTTTTTGGTTCGGGCCAGCATATCCTTATCTACGTTGATAAAAGTCTGCATATCCGTAAACTCCAGTAAGCCGTAAGCCGTTAACGCTTCATGTGCCGGTGCATGGCCAAACCATTCGAAACCATTCTCTGTGGTTTCAAAGCTGATCAATCGTTTGTACCCGGTTTCAATATAGTTCATGGCTTTGGCCACCACATCAGGATTGGATTTCCCCGATTCCCGGAGATATTTGAGGATAAAGATGTTAGGATAAGTGCTGGAAGACGTTTGTTCAAAACAGCCGTAAGGCTCTCTCAACATAGATGCTATTCCATCGAGCAATTGCCCTTCCAATGTAGCGAATACCCGCAGATCTGATTTGACACTACCAGCTATTGGCTGACCCAGCTCAAAGGGAAGCCTGACTGATTTATCACCGGAGAAGGTTTTAAACACCGGGAAACCTTTCTCTGCGGCAATTACCGGAAGAGATAATGTTTCTGTACCGGTTTTACCACTCACCATAAATTTGATATCACCCCGGCAGGCTGCGGTGGCTTCCAGTGGAATCAGTACCTGTTTGGAAGTGTTTGCATCCAGCACGACCCGCTCTTCATATTCTCCCTTTTTCATTTTCTCTGGCAGTGCGATGGTGATATCCAGTTCCACACTGGCAGCGCTGTTGTTTTTAAGCACCAGTGGTATCAGCGCGTGGTCGCCCACTGTCAGGTAGGGAGGAATCTTCGCATCTATCTGTAATGCATTCCGTGCAGACCAGGTGGCTTCTGTTCTGCCAGGCTGACCATTCCAGGCAATTCCTTCGGCAACTGCCCGGAAGGTAGTGGCGGCATCGGAGTTGTAGAACTCCAGCGTGGCGGCGCCACTACTATCTGTTTGCACAACCGGGTTCCAGTAAATCGTTTCCCGGAAATCACTCCGCTCTTTTGTTACGGTAGTGGCGTATTGGGGCGCGTAAAACACCCTGGCCACGGCATAAGCACTTCCAATGCCCGGAACATATTTGGTGTTGTAATAATCTTCTTTATTCAACCTCAACCTGATCGCTGCTCTGCCGGCATTTTTGGTGGTGATCAGGATCACACCATTGGCAGCACGGCTTCCATAAAGCGCTGACGCCATTGCGTCTTTATATACCTCTATGGCGGTGATATCATTGGGATTTAAGTCTTGCAGCATCCCTTCAAATGCCACTCCGTCTATAATAAACAATGGTTGATTATTGCCGGTCAGTGAGTTATTGCCTCTTATCCTGATTTCTTTGGCCGCTCCAGGATTGGCTTGTGGCACTACCTGTATCCCTGCTACCCTACCCTGCAGTGCCTGATCCATGTTCTGCACAACATTAATTTCGTTGGCAACAATCGAAGTAACCGAGCCAGTCATATTCGCCTTTCGTTGTGCGCTGTAGCCAACAACTACCACTTCATTCAGTCCCTTATCATCACCCAGATTCTTTATCCACGCATCCGCTTCCTTTTTTATTTCTTTTTCTGCATTTGCATATTCCTGTTTTTGCGCAGCGGGCCGGATACCGGCAAACTCCTTAAAGCTGATCCCTTCTTCCAATAATTTTTTAGTCCGGATAATATTATAATCGATACTGTTCTGCTCCACGCGGAGATTCACTTTTTCTTTCCCTTTAACTGATTTCGCTATCAGGTAATAATTAGCCCGTTCATCCAGGCCAGCAAAGAAAAACTGTCCGTCATCTGTTGTATTCATTTGGATGGCTTTACTTTTTTCCGCCATGTTGATCAGGAATACAGTGGATTTTACCGGTTTATCCTTTGCATTGAAGACAGTGCCACTCATCACGTAACCATCATCCGGCAGATACTTCAGGGATTTCCCTTCGTTTAACTCCGGGAGATAACTAAAATACCGGTAGCCATGTGTCAGCATTACCAGGTCGAGCGCAGGATCTGATTTAGGTTCTTCTTTCTTAAAATAAAACAAGGGCTCTTCAATCTTTCCACTCAATTCGGAACTCATGAGCAACCAGGATAGTATATGATCCTGTTTGTCATCCGCATAGGACCAGAGCTTATCATCCATGACCGCCAGCGACAAATTGGAAGCCAGTGGCGTTCCTTTGGCATCTGTTGTTTTGAGGGTCATCACCACTTTCTCTCTTGGCAGGTACTGTGATTTATCTGTCGTGATTTTAACCTGCAGGGTGTGGTCTTTATTCAGAAATACCAGTCTCTCTGCCACTGGCAATCCATTTCCGGTCGTGAGGGTAAACCTGGCAATACCAGCAGGAAATCCCGACTGATCTATTTCAACGGTATGTGTGCCTTTCTTCAGGATAAGGTCACTGGCAGCATAGGTGATTCCTTTTGTCTGCCCGGTTAAAGTAACCCGCTGGTTGCTGGTAGCAGACAGATTCAGGAAAAGTTTCCCTTCTCTCTTCATAAAATTCATGACCACACCTTCCGCTGCGAAGACCGGAAAAGCATACTGTTTGGTGATATGCAGTGGTGAAGTAATTTTTACCGTGTACTTTTTCCCGGTGTGTGGTGTAAAAGGGAACTGTCCCATACCTGCATAGTAACTTTCAAAGTCGGCCTGTTTATTCCCTGCGTCATCCCATACTTCTCCTTTTACATCTACAGGTTTACCGTGCTCATTGATGGCCCTGAAAGCAATGCTGCTGGTGAGTCCTGCTACCAGGGAGCCTCCTTCGGGTAACAATTGCAGATCTATTTTATTCAGCACAATAGGAATGCTCCGGGAGATGGCTTCTTTGTAGGCATCATAGTCTATCGTCACATTCAGCAAACCATCTGTTGTGTTCAGGTCATCCGGTAATTTGAACTTCAATTGTACTTTACCATCGCTGTTGGTGGTGGCCACCTGGGTGCTCACTACTTTGCCGCCCAGCGATACCTTATAATTTACTTTATAATTGGCAATGGGTTGATCAGACAAATTACGGATGGAGTAGTCAGCGATCACTTCATCGCCGGGACCATAGCCCTTTTTGGGGAAATCCAGTTTCATTAATATACGGGGAGCGATTACTTTTTGCAGCGTTAGTTCCTTTACAAAAAAAGTGCTGTCGCTTTCATTGCGCATCCACGTAGTGTAAGCTTTGAGCTTATAAATACCACCGGGGGCTTTATCTTCAAAAGTAAAAGAGCCTTCGGCAAATCCATCTGTTATTTTATAATTTAATTTTTTGAGCATGTTCCCGGAAGGGTCCAGTACTTCTACAAAAACCACCTTACTTAATGTGGCAGGTTTCTGATCCTTGGCGTTTACCACATATACTTTAAAGAACGCGTCCTGTCCGGGTTGAAAGAAAACGTGGCTGGTGTGGATATAGATTTTCTCTTTGTACTTAGTATAATCAAATGACTGTCCCCAACAGGTAGCCGCCATCAACAGGTATATGCATATATGAGCAATAATATTTTTCATGGGTATCAGAATTGAAGGGTTACGTTAAAGCCATAAGTTTTAGTAGCGGGAAGATTAAAGAAATCCAGGCCCGTACTATTTGCCTGATCGAATAACAACTGCTCCGGATCCACGCCGCTATACGGCGTCCACAGCATCACATTATTGATATAGGCACTCAGGGTTAACTTTTGAATAATATGCCTGAAAGGCTGCTGATAGCTTAGTTTCAGGGTATTCAGGCGTAGCCAGTCGGCCCGCTCGATGTAGTCTGCTGCAACGCCGCTATAACCGTATCTCACCCACCGGTTGTTTTCTATGGGTAGCTTGGGGTTGTAAAAATCTACGGGTGTATTGTTCGGGGCACCATTCATTTGTACGCCGGGAAAAACATAATTGGTGATGGTTCTGCCTTCGGCAGATGCCTGTGATCTTCCGTAGTAATCGAGTACGGCCAGTGTACCGTTCCATCGTTCGCCACCACTCTTCCATTCCAGCGCTGCTTCCAGGGTAAGTTTTTTCCAGCGCACCATATTCGTCAACTTCATCACAAAATCTGGATTAGGATTACCAATGACGGCAGGGGCTTTTGCTACCAGCGGAAATCCGTCCGGGCCAATTGCTCTGTTGCCGGCGACATCTCTTTCCCAGGTGCTGCCGGTGATCACGCCCAGTGGTTGCCCTTTTACGAGCGTGGTATGTACATCTCTGAAACCTGCCAGGGGTATACCGTTAGCACCGTAGGTGTCGGTGACTTTGTTTTTATAGGCAAAGAATCCCAGGACATGCATTGTGGTGATGTCTGAGTTGTTGTTATCTATATCCAGTAATTGCAGCTCCAGGTCTATTCCATTGGTCCGGTAGTCGCCAATATTTTTTAATACCAGCTCCTGATTTTCGTATACGGGAAACAAGTCCTGTTCTATTTTTCTTATGAATGCGCGGGCGGAAAAATTCAACAGAGATTTATAGCCACCGCTGATGCTGCCGCTCCAATCTCTGTGACGTACCGGGGACAGGTGGTCAAAACTGCTTACTTCCTGCGTGGGAAAATAGTGTCCCGCTTCGGTGGTGGAATAGCGCAGAAGATTCACATAAGCAAGTGAATTATTGACCGGCAATTCCGTATTTGCCTGCACATAAGATGATCTGAATTTCAGCGACCATCCCGTTGGGGAAAGATATGTTGCGGTAATATCTATTGCAGGCTGGAAGTAATTATTCGCCGCTACCGTGTTGGAAACATAGCTCTTATTTCCCAGCATGAATTCGGCGTACCATCTCCTGCTATTATATATATTCCGGTAGTTAACGCCTATCTCATGTGCGGAGCGCTGGTATAAATAGTTGCCGTATGCCGGTTGATAATGGATGCCGGAATGCGCGTCCGTGAAAATATAATTGGCGGTAAAAGCCCCTGACCACAACCGCTTCGGGTAGGGAACAGTCCCGGTTACTTCTCCTTTTAACTGGTATAATTTGTCGTCCTTGCTCCGGTACAGTGGTCTTCCATCGGGGAAGTGGGCGGTACCAGGCTTATAGCCTTCGTGGCTGTTTTCTCTTTTATCATCGAACGATTGTGTGATCACATATTTCACCCGATTATATATATTCCGTTCCATGAGCAGGCTCACCTGCTGCCGGGTGGCGTTGAAATTGTTATCATTATCTCTGAGGAGAAAATCAGGATTATCTGCCTGCTTGCTGTAGCTACGCTGACCATTCCCCAACGTGTAACCTTGTCCGTTATCGAAGCTCACCGGTGACAGGATCGATTGCTGGTAAACCTTATTCAGGAATCCGTTTCTGTTGGCATTTGAAAACTGATCCTGCGAGTAACTGTATTTGCCCACGAGGTGCAGCCACTTTATTCTGGCGCCCAGGGAGGCATCCAGGTTTTTTGTATTATTGTTGTTGTAGCGAATAAACGTCTTTTCGCTGGTTTGGCCCAGGTTAATATTAAACTCCCGTGCATTGATCTGATTCTCGAGCAGGACTGCTTTCAGGTTGAAGGACTGGGAAAAGAGGGACCCTGTTCTGAATATGTTATTCGTATAGGCGGGAGGGTGATGTCCGTTGCCACTACCTGCCGGTACCAGTTTTCCATTGCTGTCGTACAAATAAGGATGTCCATCATATTCAAGTGTGTGCCGGGATGGTCCATAGCTAAATAACTCGTTTGTTTCCGCACCCTGCCAGCTCAGGGCTCCCTGCAGTGAACGCCCTTGTACAAAATCTGTTTGCAGTGATGGCAGCTGGTTGATTGTTTTAAGTGCGAAAGTGGCAGCGTAACTACCAGAGATCAATAACTCTTTCTTATAGCTCGGGCGCAGCAGCAGCTCGTTGTTATGGCGACTTACTTTCCTGAACCTGGTATCCGTAGTAAAAATACTTTTTACATGCAGTGTACGATGCAGATTTGATGTTGGTATGGTTACCGTATTGGTATCAGCATTTATCAAACGCTGATACGCATTCGAATAAACCGGGTTTACTACCTTATTATTTTGTGCTGAAAGAGAAAATGGGAATAGCAGCAGTATCAGGAAATATTTCAAGGTATATGTTTTTATATTATTAATATAAGGTATAACTATAAAGGATATGTGCTAGCCTGAATCCGGCCACTCTTTATCATAACGTGAATATATACTTCGTATGTTAATGATATTCATATTATTGTAAAATAAAATATCTACTTTTATCTGTCTGCACAAAGTCCTCTCTGGCCGCATGATGCAGGCAGGCAAAAAATTCCATAAGCGATCTGAAAAAAATTATAAAAATCTTTTCGTGAGAGAAAAAACAGTGTTGCGTACATACTACACCGTTACCGAAATCTCCTTTGCATTACCAGGTGTACCTGGTCTGGTGGTAAAGCCAAAAGTCCGGGATGGTATTTATTAAAAAATAAACAACATACTGAAGCATTATTGCCAGATGAAAAAAGATACTTAACTTAAGATGTATTTTTTCATCATTAAAACCTCAGTATTACTATGAAACTGAAACACCTGACAGCAGTAATCCTTTCCATGGGATTAGTATTTATGATTTCCTGTAAAGGGAAACCCAAAGATGCAGACATCCAAGCTACTGTAGTTGCTGCATTGCAGTCAACTCCAGGCGTTAATGCTGATGTTAAAGATGGTGTAGTTACGCTGACCGGAGCGGTAGCCAGCCAGGCAGACAAAGATGCGGCAGAAAATGCAGCTAAAGTAAGCCAGGGCGTGAAGAGCGTTGTCAACAATGTTACTGTAACACCGCCGCCACCACCACCTCCTCCTGCACCAACTGCTGCTACACCTGCCGATGCAGCTCTGAAAACAGCCGTAGATGGTATTGTTAAAGATTTTCCTGGTATCACCGCTGATGTTAAAGACGGCGTGATTACTATTACCGGTGAGTCTAAAGCTGACCGTTGGAAAAAGCTGAAAGTTGCACTGGATGGACTGAAGCCTAAGAAAGTAGATGCTTCCGGTTTGAAAGTAAAGTAAATCGCTGACCCTCTAAATACAACAATCATGGCATTACAGGATAAATACAAAGAGCTGATTGACGCCGCGAAATCTGCGGGCACCAGCAATCTGCAGGTTAATGAACAAGATGGTGTACTGCATATAGATGGTGAGGCACCGAGCGGCGCAGTAAAGGACCAGTTATGGGATATCTATGGAAAGATTGACCCCAACTTCCTTACCGGCGACGTGGTAATGAATATTAATGTAGCCACTGCAGTAGCAGGTGCTAAACTGAAAGTAACTACTGAGTCTACCAACCTCAACATTCGTAAGGGGCCTGGTACCGACCAGCCTATTGTGGGCAAAGCGGCACATGGCGAAACTGTTTCCCTGATCAGCAAACAAAGCGATCAGTGGTGGTTGATCCGTACAGATGGCGGCGAAGAAGGATATGCTTCCGCGACCTATCTGACGCCTGTTGAGTAGGTAACACTTCACATAATTAAACGGCTGTCTCTTACTTTTAGAGACAGCCGTTTTTTTTCAGGACCCGGGCTGCTGCTGCTCCGTTATCATGGCAGCCCCGCTTTATTATTATTYTCGTTCGAGCCTATAAATCACTGCATCTGCTTCCGGCAGTGTTATTTGCATGGTTTTATTTTGTATTGATATTTTTCCGGAGAATAATTCTTTTGCGGTATAGGCCTCTTTTGCCGATAGTCCTGCCTGTTGGAGGTTCAGGGAAAAAGTACCGGATGTTGGTGCATAGTTCATCACTGCTACATAAGTATATCTCCCGGAATTTTTTACAAAGATGTTGGAAGACTGATCTCGGCTATGATGATCTACCGGACGGAACACACCACCCTGGCGGGCTACCTCCAGCAGATCCTGGTTTTGCAGGAACTGTTTAGCTGCTTCGGAAGCATGGCCGTACACTGAAAAATCATCCCCGGTAATGAGGGAGCCGGTAACGATGCCTGATAACAATCTTGCCCTGTTAGGCCCGGCAGCGGCGCCTTCAAACACCACATGATCAGCATCAGAAAAATCATACAACCAGTTTTGCCACCAACCATAGCTGGTACCATTCATGGTGTAGGCCGTTTCGTCTATATTCTTAAATGCATCGCAGGCAATACGGCGGGTGTGTACATATCTGCCGGTAGCCATATTGGGCGATATAGCTGCATATACCAGCATCTTTCCATCCAGTTGATCTACCAGGTATTCCATTCCTTTTCTGAACGCCTGCATGCCCGTATGAACGGTAGGATCATAAAATGAATCTGCTTCAATGGCAGCATGACCAATAAAATCTATTTTGATCATTTCGAAGCCGGCGTCTTTAAACCGCTTGATGAGGAAAGCGATTCTTTCCCTGGTAGCCGGATGGGTAGGATCCATGGCCCTGGCGCCATCCAGCTCATGGTATTGTCCGTTTACTTTTGTCCAGGTATCCTGATAGTTAAATTGGCTGCCTTCTACCTTACGGGGAGACTTCCCCCAGTCTACAAATGGCGCCCAATAGATACCCGGCTTAAATCCTTTGGCTTTACAATAGGCGCTGAAAGCCTCCAGCTGACTAAAGTCGCCGGTCATACCATTGGTGGTGAGGTTATCCCAGTAAGAGTCCAGGTCTATATACAGGGTATGATCTGCGTTGCGGAATCCTTTGCAGGAATCGGCAAAAAAGTCTACCACCGTTTTTGCTTTGGCGAGTGATAATTTTGTTTGCATGCTGCCCCAGCTGTTCCAGCCAAAAGGTTTGGCAGCAGTCCAGCTAAAAATGTAGCGCGGTTCTGCTTTACGATTGGCCTGCGCATATTGCTCCATGCCGGTTCTCCAGTCGCTGCCGGGTAGTACATAGATTTTAGGAGAAACACAAAGGGTATCACCGGAGCTGACCATACCATGCCGTATGTTATCGCGGGTACCGGTGCTGTCTGTCCAGCCGGCGATCACAGAAAGCTGCATTTGCTGAGCAGTAGTCCCTTTCAGCGCAATACCGGTTTTCCAGTTATTGTGCTCCACAGAGCCTATCACCAATCCATTATTGTTGGCTGTATTATAAACGGCAGTTACTTCGGCACTGGTGAAGCTGGCGGCCGGCAGGTCTTCCGTGCTGTATTTCACCCAGGTATCATTATCAAAAGGCACATGTACCGCGCGTATAGTATCTTTTACCGGGAACTGCAAAGCCGTGGTGGTCAAAGGGCTCATAGAACGGGAACGGGCGCCGGCACCGCGCAATACGAGTGCCGTATAAAAACCGTTGTCTCCGTTGTATACATAAAAGAACTGTTGTCTTTTTATACCACTTCCGGGAGACGTGATCACGTATTGTTTGCCTGTGCCGGTCTGATCTTTTAAAGGCGCTATAGTGAAGCTACGGCGGATCTTTGCCGTGTCCGGCTGCTGGGCATCTTCATACCAGCTGAAAGCATCTCTGATCATTATTTTGCCGTTCACCCATACGCTGTATTTACCGGAATGCAAATCATAGCTGATCCGGCTATTTTTACCGAAAGGGATATGCTTTACATCCGCAGATTGTTGCGCGGATAAACGTGTTACAAGACAAAGCAAGGCCATGGCAAACAGGATATATCTGCAATACTTAAAGGACAACACCATTATAATTCGTTATTTATGATTTACGATTCTCTTATCTGGCCAATCCCAACGGAGAAAAAAGTACGAACAACAACACCATCAGTATAATCAGCACAGCACTGTACCAGTGACGGTGTTTCCATGGTTGCAGTGTCAGGTTAGATGTTCTGACAGGTGCATAGGGAACAGCCATCGGCCATAATCTACCTATTATCAGCATCAGTATGGCAGTGACTACAAAGAGTATCGCCAGCAGGTGCAGATAATGTAATCCGGTATCCAGGATCAGTTGAAAAAATATATTCGCTACAAAAAAGAATCCGAGGCCGATTTTAGCCGCTATGGCAGGAATACGCCTGGTAGCCATTCCTACGATCATGATCGTGAAAATAGGAATACTGAAAAAGCCGGATAACATCTGTATATAATTATAAAACCCTCCTTT
Source organism: Chitinophaga sp. 01L420 (assembly GCF_056399985.1). NCBI lineage: Bacteria > Pseudomonadati > Bacteroidota > Chitinophagia > Chitinophagales > Chitinophagaceae > Chitinophaga > Chitinophaga sp. 01L420. Next base: position 28,078 of record NZ_JBFTSK010000064.1, on the reverse strand, counting down.
GAACAACATAATAAAAGGTGCAATACCAATACCTATCAGTATCACAATTACCTGGAAGATCCAGGTAGTGCTGAGCAGTTTTTTATCTGTTACACCACCCTTCTTCTCCGTCATATAAGGCTTGTACAGGTTCATGGTAAAGAGTGTACCGGCACTGCTTAACCCTGCATTAAAGGTGCTGAGTGCCGCGCCAAAAACTACGGCGGCAATGAGGCCCGTATACACGGGCGGCAATACATCGGCGGCAAGTCTCGGAAAAATCTCTGCTGTACTTTCCGGGTGGAAATATAGATGCACCGCTATTAGTCCGGGAATATTCAGCATCAGTGGCGACAACAGTTTACATAAACAGGCCAGCGCTATTCCTTTCTGACTTTGCTCCAGGTTAACCGACCCGAGTGCCTGTTGTACGATGAACTGTTCCATGCCCCAGTAATAAATGTTTACCAACAGCATACCGGTGAAAATGGTAGAGAAAGGCACCGAGTCGTGCTTACCGCCAACAGCATTTAAATGACTGGTGTCGGTACCCAGTACAATACGTAGTCCTTCTGTTACATATCCATGGCCCAGGTATTTAAATCCAAAGTAGGGTAAGAGTAAACCGCCGGCAATCATACCTGCTCCCAGCACGGTATCTGACATGGTGATCACCTTGAGGCCACCGAGTACATTGTACAGGTACCCTATCACAGCAATCAGACAGGCCAGCATCCAGATGGTGGACCAGTAGCTGATGTGCAGAATTTCATTCAGGTGGAAGATGCCGTTAAATGCGACGGCACCACCATATAACACGGCGGGGATCAGGTTTACCAGGTAGCTCACCAGGAACACGACTGATACAATTTTTTTAGTGGTCTGATCATACCGCACCGCAAGGAAATCGGGTGTGGTAACGGCACCGATACGGAGATACACCGGCATAAAAAATTCGCTTACAAAAAGCATCGCAAAAACGGAAGTGACGCCCCATGCCATGATCGACATGTTATTCATAAACACCGATTCGTTTTCACCTATAAACTGGTTGGCGCTGATATTGGTCATGAACAATGCCCCTCCTATCACTACCCAGTTTAAACTACGGCTGCCCAGAAATACATCTGACGCTGTTTTCATCTGGTGTTTCCTGGTAATGTACCAGGATAACACCGTTACAATCACCACAAAAATGACAAAACTTATAATGGTTGACGCGTGCATTAACTGCTATAAAGATTTTCTTCTGATTAAAACCGTTGGTAATACTTCACGGATCTTTTCCCTGTTTAATACAAAATTAGCTGCTTTTTTTGCCATGAGCCGGAAATCAGTGGAATAGGTGGTGATCCCGTTGCAAATGATTTCTTTCACAATATCGTCATTATGGGAAAGAATGCCTACATCCTTACCTGGTACCAGTTTCTGTTCGACACAATCTTTCAGGATGGCCCAAAGTTCCGTATTATTGATCGTATAATATACTTTTCCTTTTTCTATGGTACCTGGGGTGTATTCGGTTTTAATAACACCTTTGATTTTATAGTCGCTGACAAACTTTTTAAATGCTTTTAATATTTCAATAGGTGTATCTGTTGCCGGGCGATAATAAAAGATCATTTCATCGAAGGTCTCAATAGTTTTGCTCAATGTTGCAAAAGCGCTGTAGGAAGCCTCCCCGAACTCTTGCACAATATAGGAACAGGAACAGTTAGCAGATAGTGGCTCATAGCGGTCTATCATCAGGAACTTATCCATAGGGAGTGCGTTCAGAATACCCGATGTTTTAGGATGCGGAATAGGTGCGACTACATACATGCCGTACCGTCCTTTGACGTTGGCAATGATGGCCTCAAAGATTTCGATATTATTATGGTGAAAAAATACATCAATGTGAATGTTCATACCCAGGTTGGCCCGGAATGTTTTATAAAAAGCTTCCTGGAAGGTATCGAAGGCGTAGAGTAACAGGGCCACTTTCAGCTGTTGCCCGGTGTCATCGCTGCTTACGTAGAAGCCTTTCCTGTTTTTGGATTGTACAATTCCCCGCGCTACCAGTTCTTTATATCCTTTGGCGATGGTTTCCCTGGCAAATCCCAATTTATTGATCAGCTGATTTACGGATGGTAACTGGTCCCCGCGGCTAAGTGCTTTGGCGTTAATGGAATTGATGATGCCTTGCACAAACTGTTCATGTTTGGATAAACCGGGAATGCCTTCCAGTTCATGTATTTGTTCATAGATATTCCGCATAACTACAAATCAGCAAATAGTGAATGATGGCACCTGCAGGTGCGTACAATGGTTGTGATATAAAAACTGGTAGTACCGGTAATCGTGGCATTGCCATATCGTGGAATTTTAGCAAAATAGTACGCTATACTATACTATCCTATACTACCGCTAAGCTATTATCTTTTTTTATGAATAGCAAACTTTTTTGTGTAGTTGCTAAAAAAATACCCGCAAGGAGATGCCTGCGGGTTATAAAATGTATGTATGCGTAGTTTATTTATGGCTTTGGGCCTGCCTTTTCGATCTTTTCTTTTATGTCAGCAGTATACCGGATGGACAATGCTTTTTTCCAGTAGATAATGGCCTGTGTCGGGTTATGGAGTGCCATCCAGTAATCTCCCATCCCATCGTAGGTATTAAAGCTTTCCGGGAAATAGTCGATGTTCAGCTGAAAAAACATTTTTGCTTTATCAAAATGTTTATCCTGCAAATGCCCATATGCGAATTGATTGAATACCTGCTCTGATGGGCGCACGGCATAGCCTCTTTCCTGTGATAATGTCTGAAAATGTTGAATGATCAATTGTTTCAGGGAATCTGTGTTACCCTCTTTTTCAAAATAGAGATAAGTAGGAAACCTGTTCTCTTTAAAAATGAAACGCAGGGCATCATACTCTGCAATGAGCGGCACAGAGATATGGTCATCGTCTGCATAATATTTCAGGTTCCATTTTAAATCATTCCCGTTATATTTTTTCAGCGTCTCGCCCAACTGCAGGATAGCACTGGTATGGATGGCGCCGCGATCGGGGTTATTTTTCAGCTGTTGCGTGTCCAGGTCTGGTTTCATGGTATGAGACACTGCCAGGAAAAAACGTTTGCCCTTAAAGTGTTGTGACAGCAGGCCGTCGGCCTCCCCTAACAACTGGCTGTTGTGCCACGAGAGACTGGGTTCTATAGCTACATATGCGTTGAACACATGGGTATGTTTCAGTAGCGCATTGGTGACCAGCAAACCTCCGAGGGAATGCCCGACAATAATGCTATAAGGCGCTACGGGATACTTCTTATTGATATAGGGTACCAATTCTTTTTCCAGGAAAGCAGTGAATTGTTCGCCTCCACCAGCGCTGGCATCGGAGCTATCTGCTGTTGGCGTCAGATCCCTGGTACGATTCCGGCCGGTATTAGGGATACCAACGATAATCATTTGCGGCAAAGCCGTATTGCCATTGCTCACCCCCAGTTGTTGTATCATTGTTTGCAGTGTGGCAAAATGGAAGTCGCCATCCAGCACATACAACACCGGATAGGATGGTTTTACAAACCAGGTGGTATCTACCGGCGGACTATAGATCCACAACGGTCTGTTTTCATTTAATATCGTTGAATAAATGCTGTCCCGTTGCCCGAAGGATACGAGGTGCTGGGCATGGATACTTAGAAAGAGATGAGATAAGAGTCCGATTAAAATAAGTCTTTTCATGCGGGCGGGTTTTACCACAAGATGGCGTTCTCCCGTGATGCAATCTCCCGAATGTGATACAACCCTTTACAAATGTGACAGCCGAACTTTTTTCCGGGACCAATTTGATCAAGTGAAATAAATTTCAGTATATTGCATTGCATACTACTATTAAAAACATATATCTTTGCATAGCACTAGCACCCTATTCACAGGCCATTAAAAATCAACCATCATGAAAAGTTGTTTCATATTACTAAATACAACAATATTAATACTGACTACCGGGTTCAGTATACAGACTTCCAATGCACAAAATGCCAAAGGCTCAGATGCGCTGTATCGTCAACTTGCCTACAAGGATAGTATGCTGTTTGATATCGCGTTCAACACCTGTAATGTAAAAGCGATCGGCACTGTTTTATCAAAGGATTTCGTGTTTTTCCACGACAATGGATATGATGGGGTAACAGTGGATCAAAGTCTATCCAGCTTCACCACCAACCTTGAAAAGTTTTGCGCTAACCCGGACAACAAGATGCGGCGGGAAATTGTAAAAGGCAGCTTACAGGCATTTGCGGTGGGTACCGATGAAGCTGTGCAAACAGGCGTACAACGTTTGTATGTGATACGGAAAAATCAGCCGGAACAATTAATAGAAGAGTCCAAATTTACGCGCACCTGGAAAAAAACAGCAGGCGACTGGAAAATGACGCAGGAAACGGATTTCCTGGTAAAAACACAATTTGACCCTCCTTCCAAAAGATATGAACCTGCACCTTATGTTCCTTCCAGAGAGCCATTGTATGATGTGATTGTTCGGATGGATAGTCTTTATTTTGATACCTACAATACCTGTAACCTGGAAAAGATGGCAGCGATGACCTCCGACTCCATTGAGTTTTATCATGACAGAGGAGGCTTAACTACTTCTAAAAAAGATCTCATTGCCTCTATTAAGAAAAATATCTGTGGTAAAGTTACACGGGAGCTGATGCCTGGTAGTATAGAAGTATATCCTATCCCTAATTACGGCGCAGTAGAAATCGGCTATCATCGATTTCGTAATAACCAGGAACCGGGTGCACCTTCCCACGCAAGTAAATTTGTTACGTTGTGGCAGCGGGATGGTGATACCTGGAAAATGGCAAGGGTGATTAGTCTGCATTAAAACACCGGACGCATATCCCTTCCCTGGCTATTCACGCCATGGAAGGGACGTTTATTCTATACGTTTTAATACCGCTTACAAAGCATACCTCTGGTCCAATAGCAACCCTGCTTTAGCCACCTAAAAAAACTTAATATAATCTTCTATTTTGAAGGTATGTTGTTTGGTAAATGGGATGGTAGTATTGAAGAGAGAAGTGATCATGGGTACTTTAAAATCGCGGTAACCCAGGCGGAGGTCACACCAGGCGATCAGGTGCCATTGACTGGTATAAAATACCAGGCCTACCGGTTCTATGTCTCTTACAGTATGGTTGCCTTTAGTATCGGTATACCCTATTTTAATGCAATACTTACTGGCAATGCCCTGCTGGATGGCCGTGAGCCAGGTAGTTTCGGGATGTCCATTTGCAGATCCAAATATGTCCATCTGCGCAGCTATTTCTTCCACCGCTTCCCGGTCATGTGAGCGCACAACTGTTTTAATTTTATTGAGTGCAGACACACTGTTTTTAGAAACAGACTTCTCGGCAAATCTACCGGCCAGCGTTTGCAATAAAATGAGGGCATTGGCTTCTTCTACGGTGAATACTAACGGAGGAAGAAAATATCCCTGCGCAATAAAATAACCACGGTTTACTTCAAAGTTGACGGGCACACCGATTTCATTGAGTACTTTAATATCCCTGTATACGGTACGCGGGCTGACATCAAATTTTTCGGCCAGTTTTTCGGCGGATACATGCTTCCTGGACTGCAATACGGTGAGTAAGCCCATTAATCTGTCGATTCTGTTCATAGGGGTTAACATTTATACCCCAAAAATAGCTCCTGCGACTGAAATTTGTAGCCTGATTTTGCGCCACGTTTGCCATTGTCAAATCCCTCCCGGACTATCGTTGAATATTAAAGAATACCCATTACACGCCCTTAGCTAATCTTCCATCTGTCCCGAAAACACGTTCCCCGAATTATCTTATATTTATAGTAATCAAAATAATCTCTCATGGCAAAACAAATGTCTATCCTTCCCTTTACGGGAAAACTCGGCCAGCTCATTGGGTATAAGCGCAATGGCAACTACTTCCTGCGCTCCATGCCTCAAAGCGTGCAGCAAACGGCTGCTACCCGCCGCGCTTCCCGGCGCTTTGGCATCGCCAGCAGGAAAGGCGCTTTTATCCGGCATGCTTTCTACTCCCAACTGGATATCCATTGTGATGGCGGCCACATCAATCGGCTGAACAAGGTACTCATTGCTGCCGGCGATCATCACGAGGCCCTGACAGGCTTCCGCTTCAATCACCATACCAGAGTAGATCGTTTCTTTCCGGTGGCTCCCCGGCTTCTGAGTAACGGAGTATTAAATATTCCCGCACAAACCATCGCCGGGTATAAAGATATTGCTGCCCTGGAAGTAAAAGTGATCGCAACGCGCATTGATTTTATATCACGTCAGGTGGCAGGTAGCGAAACGGTTACGCTCATGATAGCCCCCGATACTACTTTTCAGGAAACAAATGTTTCGCTGGAGGTACCCGGGCAGGGTTCACTGGTAGTAGTTTTCCAGGTAAGAGCGATGTACAAAGATGGCCCATCGAATAGCAGGCAATATATGGCAGCCGATATTATCGCGGTGGTAGCGCCACAAGTACCCAAATATGCTAATAAACGTACTTACCCCAAGCGGACGAAATTGCTTCCCAAACTTATCTATACACACGCATATCCAGCTATCATTCAACTGGAATAAAGCGATCTTGCCTCCGGAGATATTTTGATAAATAAACCCTTTATACCTGCTTCTTTTCAATAGTAAATCTCTTTCCGCAACTACAGTCTGGTAGGGAAGTAGCCCTGCTATGGCCCGCTCTCACCTCTTTTCATCTGCTGATTCAATTTCATCCCGGTTATACATCCGAACCTCATCCCCGCATCAAGTCCACCTCTACTGCACCGTTTCTATAGGTACTAAGCGGGTGCTAAGCATAAGCTCGACGGAGTCTACGTAATGAAAAGGTAATACCTGAGGCTATCTCGTTTGAGATGTTATGCTGTTGTTCCCGGATTCCAGGCCACTTCCCAGAGGTGGCCGTCCGGATCCTGAAAATAGGCGGCATAGCCTTTCCAGAAGTTGTCAGTTACCGGCTTGATAATAGTGCCGCCTGCGGCGCTTACCTTCTCCAGTATCACGCCTATTTCTTCCTGCTGATCTACATAATGTACTAGCACCAATTCCGTAGCAGATGGCGTGCCGACAGGAATTTTAGTATCAAACGAAATGCTTTTCTTTGGCCACAGCGCCAGTTTCAAACCATGCTGCAACTCAAAGTATGCAACGGCGGCATAGGGGAATTCGCTGCCGGTGATACCATTCGTAGGCCAGCCTAAACCATCACGATAAAAATGTACCGCTCTTTCCAGGTCGGCCACGCCCAGTGTTAATACTGCAATTGTTGGTTTCATATACTATTCAATAAACCCGTAAAATTTTTTATAGTAGGCGAACTTGGCAGACATCACCTTTTTTGTTTCCGGCAAACCGTCCTGTTTCAGTTGTTTAAACAGGGTGAGTACATGTGCGCTGAATTCTTCAAAAGAGCAACTCTGTGTGATAGCGTCTGTAAGGTAACAGGTGGTTTCATCACATTTCTGCCAGTATACTTCCAGGGCCTGGCAGATCCCTTCCATGAGTGACTTATCGTAGCATTTTACCAGGCATCTGGCAGTAGCGGCCGACCTGTCCGGATAATTCATCAATAAATAAAAGAGGAAATAAGTGATGCGCCTAAGATCGTTGCTCTCCAGTTGAAGAGGCAACAGCTCTTCCCGCTGCGCAAACACCTGCTTGTACCCTTCTTCGTCCAGCCGTTTGGTGGTATGCTTTTCAATGAGATGTTCCAGTTGTTTTACTGCCGTTAATCCTGTTGTCAGATCCGGCACACAGCTATCTCTGAATAATTGCTCCAGTATGATATGATTCATAAACCCATGATTTATTGAACGGATTCGTTGTTTATATTTGCAAAGAAAGGATATTCTCGTTAAATAAACAACGAATCCGATTAATAATTAGAGCGAAACCGTTTTATAATATGAAGCCATTAGTAGCCTTGATCACCGAATGGGATAGTTACGCATCGAAGACCACATCGCCTACAGTGGCGGATTTCTGTGAGAAATATCTCCAAAAACATCCCACCGGAAGTTCAGCCGATGCCATCCCCTCCCAGCAGGCAGACTCCGTATTAGCTTCACTGATTGGCAAAACCGGCGGTTTACATACGGCCTATGCCAGGATGGCGATCAAAGAGATTCCGGACATAGAACTCGAATGGTTTTATTTATTGAATGTGATCAGTATCAAAAAAGAAGCGAAAAAAACGGATGCCATCAGCCTGAGTAATATGGAGCAGTCTACCGGTATTGACATATTGAACCGTATGAAAAAAAAGGGGCTTATTGTTGAAAAGGATGATCCGGCAGACAAGCGTGCGAGGCTGGTGAGTCTTACCGATAAGGGCAAAGCCTTGCTGGTGCAGATAGGTTATTATCTCTATAAAGTCTCTTATCTTTTATATCATGATATTAAAGAAGAAGATAAAAAGAGCATTATAAAAATATTAACAAATACCACTCAAAAACAAGAGCAGCTCCGGATAGCCAGAAAGAACAGCAGCATTGATGAAATGATACAATCGCTGTACGGCGAAAACGCCCTGAAAGCGGTGCTCAGCGCCTTTAAAAAAGAGGTAAGGCAGCAGGAAAAGATGATGCATAGCACCCCGGATAAGGATCTGGATGAAATGATTAAATCATTTCATAAATAAGATCAAAAAAATTCTGCCATCGGATAGGGGATCTGTAAATTGCACGCGTCATATAACAAAGCAGCTTTCAAAGGAGCTTTTTAATTATTGTATGATGACGCATAACGATTTAATCAAACGCTTACTGCTACCGGGTCTGGCTACGATGCTATGTCTGACCATCACGATGGGTGCATCCGCGCAGACCCTGCTCCCCGATCAGAATCCCCGCTACCAGGAAAGTCTGCAGCATTACCTGTTGAAAGAGGACTCACTGACCGTAAATGAAGGCACTACCGTGCAACAAACCTATAAAGCTTACCAATATTTTGAGGCGAAGCGCGAACGTAAGGACGAACGCAGACAGTGGCGGCAGGATCGGCGGATTGCCCGTAATACCGGCTATTGGAGCGACTACTCCTACAATGACTATGCACGTGGCTATAGTTACAGCGCGCCATTTAGCTACGGCTATCCTTCCTATCATTCCTATAACTCCGGCTTCAGATGGAATGATGTGGCCACCGTTACCGCCATCGCTTTAGGCGCCTATATTCTTTTCAGATAACATAATTCATAAAAATTTACGTGATGTTTAAAATTAATGCAGCTGCATTTACAGGGATTCTTTTGGCTGGTATTTTACTACAGGGATGTGCCCCGCGGAAAGTAACAAGGGTAGACGAAAAAGAACAGATAGATATCAGTGGCCGCTGGAACAATACCGACTCCCGCCTGGCAGCAGAAGAAATGATTACCCGGGTACTGGGAGAAAACTGGTTGTCTGATTTCCAGCAGCAGCACCAGGGCAAGAAACCCGTAGTGATAGTAGGTATGGTAGCCAACAAAAGCCATGAACATATTGATGCCGAAACTTTTGTAAAAGATATGGAACGCTCTTTTGTTACCACCCAAAAAATACGGCTGGTACAGGGTGGCGCTAAAAGAGAGGAACTGAGAGGTGAACGGGCGGATCAGCAAAAGAATGCGTCCACATCTACCATGAAAAAATGGGGACTGGAAGTAGGAGCCGATTACATTCTGCAGGGGTCTATCAACTCAATTGTAGACTCTCACAAGAAACAAATGGTATTGTATTACCAGGTAGATCTGGAACTAACAGATCTGCAAAGCAATGAGGTCGTGTGGATTGGCAATAAGAAGATTGCGAAATACGTAAAGAACTAATACCTACAACCAGTTCCACCGTGCGCCGGTCCTGCATACGGCCGGCGCCTTTTTTACCTACATCATCATTATTAATGAACAAGATATCAGATCAATGGAAGTGGCTACTGCCGCTGTTATTGGTAATGACCTTCCTTTTCTCCTGCCGTACTTACAATGATGCCATCGGTCACTACTATGGCGCCATTTCAGCAGGACGATTCGAGGAAGCTTCCCGGCAACTGGACGACAACAGGTTTCTGCAATATGGCCGCAACAAACTATTGTTTTACCTCGAAAAAGGGAAGACCACTTTTCTGCAGGGACATTACCAGGAAAGCAACAGCTATTTTAACGCCGCCGATTCCTTGCTGGACAACGGCAGCAGGAATAAGTTCTGGGACCAGACACTGGGCCTCGTGACCAATCCTGCCATGCAGGTATATCGTGGGGAAGATTTTGAAAAACTCCTGATCCATTATTACAAGTCCATCAACTACCTGCAGCTAAACATGATGGAAGATGCCACCGTAGAAGCAAGACGTATTTCACTCAGCGGCTATGCGCTCAACGACCGCAAAAATAATAACGCCAACAAATACGCCAATGATGCATTTTCTATGATCATACAAGGAGTGGTATACGAAAGTGGCGGCGATATCAATAATGCATTTATCTCCTATCGCAATGCAGCAGATCTGTTTCTCGGCAAACCCGACAAAACTTATTATGGCATTACCTTACCGGTACAACTACAGGATGATCTGCTGCGCACTGCGTGGCAGTTGGGTTTTCACCAGGAGCTGGCATACTACGAACAACAGTTCGGACGCCGTTATATACCTGTAAATAGCAGCGATGGCGGAGAAGTACTCGTGTTCTGGGAAAACGGACTGGCACCTGTTAAAGCGGAAGCCAATTTCTTCTTTACCCTTACAGAACGGGGGCCGGGGAATTTTGTATTTACAGACCCAGATAACACCATCTTTATTCCCTTCGACTTCCAGTTGCTTTCCCGCGATTCCTGCCAGCAACTCCGCAGACATTTTGATGCATTCCGGATTGCCTTTCCCAAATATGTGGAACAACCGCTGTATTTCACCAATGCCAGCATACAAAGAGACAGCAGTCTTATTACCCCCCTGGAAAAAGTGGAAGATATCAACCAGCTCGCCTTCCGCACGTTGCAGGAAAGATTTTTAAAGGAAATGGGCCTGGCACTCACACGGCTGACCATCAAAAAATTAGCAGAGCAACAGCTAAAAAAAGAAAATGAATCACTGGGAGAAGCACTTAATTTATTGAATATCTTAACAGAAAAAGCGGATACCAGGAACTGGCAAAGTCTCCCCCACTCCATCTATTACACCCGCATTCCTTTGAAGAAAGGCGCCAACAAAGTGACGCTGACTTTACAGGGACAACATTCGCAGACGGTAGTATTTGATGTATTCGGAAATGGGCGGTTACAAACCATTCATTATTCCTCTTTACAAAAATCATAAGGAAAAAAAATATAGAAGACAATCATAGCCTGATCGCCTTCTATATTCCATCATCTGAAAGATTATTTTATTGCTGCCGGCAACTTCCTTCCTTAATATGGCAGATCCCTGCGGGATACCGGACGCAGTGCCCAGGAAGCCAATGCGAACCCTGTGAAGAGGATTGGAAATATTACCCTGGTAGCTGGTTCTCCGGACCATAAATGAGAAGCAACCGCACCTGTAAGATCAAAGAAGGCGCCTGCATATGCCCATTCCTTTAAGYGGGGATAGCGGGGAATAATAATGGCCACGGCTCCCAGCACTTTCCAGATGCCTAATATTACACAGAAGTAAACCGGGTAGCCCAGGTTCGTCATACCTTCTACCAGGTAGGCTGGCCGCAGGATATCGGCCACGCCGCCGGATCCCAGTTGAAACACCACCAGTGCGGTTGTTATCCAATAGGCGGTAATAGTACGCCAGGAGGTATTGAAATGCTTCAATAAAGGCCCAAAATCGCGACGTTCTGCCGGACGAAGCGCCCAGGAAGCCAACGTGATGCCGGCGAAAATTACAGGCCCTACTGCCTCCTGAAACTGACCTACCGCCAGGTGGGAGGCAAACGCGCCCGTGTAAATGAAAAATAAACCGGCATATACCCATTCTTTCAAACGAGGGAAACCAGGCGCCAACAATGCCAATACACCCAATATCTTCCATATCCCCATGATGTTAAGGATGTATTCAGGATAACCCAGTTGCACCATCACCGTGCGGACAAATGTTATTTTCTGGAGGTCCCATATGGCCCCTACGCCGGTTTCCAGTGCGATGATGCCAGTCGTTAACCAGAAGGCAATGATACGGGTGCGGGAAGCCGCTGCGGAAGAAACAAGGGTATTCATAATGTTTACGTTTATTGTATGACGAATAATGACTGTTTACACTACAATAAGTATTGAGTAATTCCGGATTGGACAACAACACCAAAATATTTTTTTCCGTAGGCGGGGCTGTTAATTTTTAATGATCACTGTTATTTTCCCGAATTAGATATTAGCTTAGCATATAAAGATCCCTGTACATGAAAATTAAGCTGATCAGAAAATTCCTGGAATACGTATACAATAACTATGTGGGCAACTTTTTAGGATTCGTCATAGGCATGATGTCTACCCGCCTGGTATCGCATTACTTCACTACCCGCAGCATCCGTAATTTATGGGGGCTTACAGCGCGTAAAACGGTAGTTGACAAGCATACCTACAGCAACCTGGAATGGATCATCACTATTGTGATTGGTTTTATTGTTTTCGAGATCGTTTCCAAATGGCTGACGAAAAAGCTGCAACAATTACTGCCAAAGTATAAGGTCACCAAATGGCTGGTGGAAGAAGAAGAAAAAGAGAAAGGACCCTCTGCAGAAAAAACGGCCGTAGCCACACATGATTAAAATAAAAACAGCCCTTTCAAGAATGAAAGGGCTTTCCTTATTCTAAATTAACAGCCGTATTATCTTACCAGTTAGGGTTCTGTTTCATAGCCGTATTGCCATTAATCTCCGTTAATGGAATAGGCCACAGGTAATCTCTTGCCGCATTGAACACCCGTGTTTCCACGATCACCGGTTTACCTGTTGTAGGATTAATCGCGCCTTGTGCCGGACCGGTCAGCACCTCTTCTCCTATCTTCCATCTCCTGATATCAAATAACCGGGTACCTTCAAAAGCCAGTTCCACTTTTCTTTCCCTGCGATAAAGGGTGCGCATTTTTTCCTGGGTATTATAAACGTTGACATCTGCATTTGGCATCCCTGCCCTGTTTCTTATTTTATTCAGGTAGATGAGTACATCGGCATGCTGCCATTGTCCGGATTCTACCAGGGCTTCCACATAACTCAGCAGTATTTCCGCATAGCGGATCACCATAAAGTTGAGGGTACCACTGTTATTCCGGGAAACATCTCTTGCATCGAGATACTTTTTTACCCAGAAACCTGTTTGTGTTGACTGCGCCGCACCGATCTGGTCAACAGATCCGGCGGTGAAAGGATCCAGCAACCTGTTTACGAATGTTTGCCCAGGGAATAATACACTGGCTGCCAGCCGGGGATCGCGGTTATTTTTATAGAGGGGGTTTTTCCAGTAGAGCTGCAGACTATCATCCCCCAGTTCCTGTAACGTTTTGCCCTGCAGTGTTTCATAGGAGTTCACCATGGCGGCTGTTGGCCCGTTGGCGGCCTGCCCGGATAAGCTTTTAGGTGCCAGCCGGAAGAAGGCGCCGGAGTTTCCGGTTCTTCTGAACAGGATCCTTTCCTTGTTTTCCAACGCATCATAGCTGAACAACTGCGCATAGCTGTTTACACCGCCACTGGCATAATGCAGGTCATATACTTTGAGGTCAATCAGTTTACGTGCATAGGTAATGACCTGCTCATAATTTTTGATAGTCAGGTAAAGCTGCACCTGCATGGCATAGCAGGCGCCTTTCGTTATCCTGTATGCATCACTGGTGGGATAGGTAGCCGGTAAAATTTCCGCTGCCTTGTCCAGCTCTGTGGAAATAAAAGTTACCACTTCTTCCTGCGAATTACGCGGGATGGCCTGTGGGTCCGCAGGCGAAATGCTGGAATCTACAATGGGTATCGGTCCAAACAACTGGAAGAGTGTCAGGTGAGCCCTGGCTCTCAACGCCCTGGCTTCAGCGGCACGTTGTTCTTTTACCACCGGGTTCTCCATGTAAATCTTCGAATAGTTTTCCAGGATGCGGGAAGCGTTCCTGATATCTTTATAGTTCTGACGATACAGGTCTGCCAGGTAACCATCTGTTGCGGTAACGGCTCCTAATGGAAAAGAATTCCAGCTGCCGAAGTTTGCGCGGAATACGGATTCATCTGTGGTGCCCGACATATGCATACGACAATTTGCCTGGTAAGAAGAAGACGTAATCAATGCGCCGGGAGAAATCTGGTTGTTGTAAATCACCTCCAGGTAATTATACAGATCCGATTCCAGCCGCCACCACTTCGCGTCTGTAGTGGCAGTAGGACTATCCCTTTCCAGGAACGATTTATTACAGCTGAACAGGACTGTTGTAATTAAAAATGCGCTGACGATATTTATAGCTACTTTTTTCATTTTCGGGTATTTTAAAATCTAAGATTTAAACCCAGTGTATAGGTTTTCAGGAGTGGCACCGTTGTTTGATCGCCCCCACTTTCCGGGTCTATCAGTTTTACATTTGAAAAAGTGAATACGTTCTGTGCATTCACATAAAACCGCAGGCTCTTTGCTCTTATCCTCGCGCAAACGTTTGCAGGTAAGGCATAACCTAATTGTATATACCGCACTCTCAAAAATCTGCCGTTCATCTTAAAGAAATCGGAGAAATTGCCATTCGTTCCAGGTGTTGGCGTTAGCCGTGGACGTTCTGCATTCGGATTGTCCGGCGTCCAGTAATTCAGCTGCGACTTTTGCGGGGTACCGCTTTCGCCACCAATGTTCAGAGGAATGGCCATTAACCCGGTGTAGAATAGCGGTGCGCCGGACTCGCCGGAAAACAGTGTTTCAAAATCAAAACCTTTGTAACGGAAACCGAGGTTACCAAAAAACACATCGGTAGGCTCTGTACTTCCCAGGGGTACTCTATCCAGGTTATTGATCAAACTATCACCATTGCTGTTCAGGAAATGAATATCTCCTGCTGCCTGTCCACTGATCTTCATTACTTTTGCATCTGCCATGTCTTTCTCCTGTAACAAGCCCTGGGTAGCATAACCATAGTACTCTTTCAGGGCGCCGCCTACATACAAAATAGTATTACCGCTAATGATAGGTTGACCATTACCTACCAGCTTCAGCACCTCACTTTTATTTTTGGAATAGCCTACGCTTACATTGAAAGCAAAATCTTT
The DNA here is from genome assembly GCF_056399985.1 of Chitinophaga sp. 01L420. Classification (NCBI taxonomy): domain Bacteria; kingdom Pseudomonadati; phylum Bacteroidota; class Chitinophagia; order Chitinophagales; family Chitinophagaceae; genus Chitinophaga; species Chitinophaga sp. 01L420. Next base: position 12,853 of record NZ_JBFTSK010000064.1, on the reverse strand, counting down.
TGAAACGGCTTTCACGTAAGTGAGTTTTACTTCCGCCCCCCTGTTCCTTGCACTGCCCACGTTAACAGGTGCACCGCTATTGCCGCTGCCTATTCCTATACCGGATGTATAGTTAGGCTGCGGCGTGATGATCATATCGGTGGTGATTTTGTTGTACCATTCAGCCGTCATACTCAATCCGTTTCTCAGACTGATATCTGTACCTATATTCAGCTCATTTACTTTTTCCCAGGTAACATTCGGATTACCGATCACTGTTTCTGTACCATTACCACCATCAATGGTAGTTTGATAGAGATATGGATCAATCGCATTGTTTCCCAGCACGCCATAGGAGCCTCTCACCTTCCAGCTGTTGATAGCTTTGGATTTGAAAAAGGCTTCCTGATCTATGTTCCAGCCAACAGCTACAGAAGGAAAGATGCCCCATTTTTTACCGGTGGCGAAGAGGGATGAACCATCTCTTCTGATACCTGCTTCCAGCAGGTAACGATTATCATAGGTATAGAAAGCTTTGGCGAACAGGGATCTCAGCGCCACATCTTTCCAGGATTCGTAGGTCCTCAATTCCTGTGTGTATCCTGCAATAGCATTTACATCATGCTTACCGAAAGCATGGGTATAATCGAAGTTGCCGCCGAAATAGATATAATTTTCCCTGGCCGTCAGCGTAGCTGTTTTTACGGTAGGATAATTTACGCCTGCAGTACGATTGGTGAAATAGTCGAAGAAAATGTAAGATTCCTGGTCGGCTTTATCAAGACCAGAAGCTACGCGGTAGCTGGCTTGTCCTTTTAAACTTAAGCCAGGTAAAATATTCCATTGTGGACGGATATTAATCAATGCTTCATCTCTCGTTTTATTTAGCGATCCGCCTTTTTCCAGCATGGCTACCGGGTTCCAGCTTTCGCCGTAGATCCCGTAATAGGTATAATCCGGATTTTCTGCTTTATCAGGATACCTGGAATTAATGTTTGGTGGAACCGTATACATTCTCCGGTAAATATCTGTGGTGAGACGGTTACTCGCATATGGCTGGTTCTGGCTGGTGCGGGAAGCAAAAATATCCATGTAGATGAACAGATTTTTCAGCAGATCGACAGTTGTGTTGGCGCGAAGTGTAGTTCTGCTGTAATCGGAATTACGTACATGTCCTTTTTGGTTGGTTTGGTTGAGGGAGAGTGCAAACCGTGCAGCGGTATTACCACCAGACACCTGCAGGGAATGTTGTTGAATAGGAATAGATTTTCGCAGCACTAAATCCGGCCAGTTGGTATTGGGATATTTAACCGGGTCGCTGCCATCCTTTGTAGCGTTGATGTCGGCATCCGAGTAAATAGGGTTACCACCAGAATTAAGCATCGCCTCATTGTTTAACCGCATCCACGTGGCGGCATCCACAAAATCGGGCATGTACTGCGGCCGCTGTATCCCATAAAAACCATTATACTCCATGTTGGGTACACCCGCTACTCCCCTTTTGGTAGTGATGATGATCACCCCGTTACCGCCTCTTGCGCCATACATAGAAGCAGAGGCCGCATCTTTTAATACGGTAATGCTTTCGATGGTATTGGGATCTAAATTATTCATATCGAATGGCACACCATCCACAATCACCAACGGGGCTGCATTGAGTAACGTGCCCACTCCCCTGATGCGTATGTTGGCCTGGTCGCTACCAACAAGACCAGTGGTTTGTGACACCTGTATACCGGTAGCACCGCCCTGCAAGGCCTGCGACAGCTGCACCACCGGTTTATTCTTTACATTGCCCATGTTCACCGTACTAACGGAGCTGGCTATATTTTTTACTTTCTGGCTACCGAAACCGGTTACCACCACCTGGTCCAGTATTTTTAAATCTTCCTGCAGGGAGATAATCAGGTTGGCCTGTTCTTCCCGCACCAGGTATTCCTGCTTTTTATATCCCACCATCGATATCACCAGTACACTTTCCCTGGGTACATAAATCTGGAAAACACCGTCTTTGTCGGTGGCCACTGACTTCGCCACACCTTTGATGGTGATATTAGCGCCCAGCAATGGTGCAGGCGGATCTTTTGCTTCCAGTACCCGGCCCAGCACCCTGATAGAGCGGACCTCCCGGGGTTCTCTCTGTTCCCGTTCACGCACCAGTGCAATGCTTTCTTTTTTCTTTTTTACCACCACTGTTTTATTCATGATATCATATATCAGTGGTTGATTTCTGAAGCAGATATCCAGGGCATCTTTCAAACTAACAGCTTTTACTTCGATGTTAACCGGGGCAATATTTTGCACATCACTTTCTTCGTATACAACGTATATGCCTGCCTGTTTTGCAATCTTCTTCAATACAGATTTAAGGGACTCATTTTTGGCGGTGAGTGTAATTGTTTGGGCGGTGCCCTGGGCTGAAACCTGCAGTGAGACTATCAGCAGGAGAAAGATGGTCAGTTTCATACCACGAAATAAGCTGTCAGGGATTTTACACCAATGATACCGCGTAAGGGAGTCTGACTCCGGGAGCTCCGGAGGATTGTTTTTAACATAAAGATTCATACGTTAGTGGAATTGGGTGATAAAAAAGTAATTGTTTGTTTATTTATTCGTCATCATATACTTCCGGTGGTTTTAATCCGGAATTGGTGCTGATTTGGTTTTCTTACAGTACAGGCATAGTGTTCACTTTCCGGCGGGCCGGGTTCATGTTACAATGCTGTTTCGAATGTTATAAATGCAGTGATGCGCTACTTTTCTGACAATACCGTCAGCGTTCTTCCTTCTATCCTGCAATGAACGTCATATTGTTCCAATATTTTTAGTACATCGGTTAAACTCATATCTCTCCCGACTCTCCCCCCAAAACGTTGGGTGGCATGGCCTCCTGACTGGTCGACGATATTAATATCATACCAGCGGGAGAGCTGACGCAATAATGTGGGCAGGTCGGTATCTTCCAGATCAAATAATCCATTCTTCCAGCCCATTACTTTTTCTATGTCCGCTGGTTGTACGGTCATAGCGCCGGAAGTGGTATTTAGTACGGTCTGCTGGCCAGGCTGTAATTTTTTTTCGGTGAGCTGGTGTTTTACGATCACTGCACCGGTTAATAAAGTGGTGTTCACGGCTGCTTCGTCTGCATATGCCATGATATCAAAACTGGTTCCCAGCACCTGCACTTCCATCTCGTTCACTTTTACCACGAAAGGCTGACGGGCATTTTTTGCTACTTCAAAGTATGCCTGCCCTTTTAGTTCTACCATTCTTTTTCCATTAAAGCTGGTAGGATATTTTAAAGAAGAGGCGGCGTTTAGCCATACGTTACTGCCGTCTGGCAGCGTTACACGAAACTCTCCACCACGCGGGGTTGTCAGCAGATTATAACCAGCGGTCCCCTCATTGCGGGTGGCTGCGTATTGCAGTTGTCCATTATCCTGGCGGATATTGGTAGTACCCTGCCGGATTATCTGTGTGCCCGTGTCGTTCAGCGTTACTATTTTTCCATCGGCCAGCGTGAGCATCGCTTTGCTGCTGCCCGGTGTTATTGCCACCGCAGCCACATAGTTATGCGTACGCGGATACCATAAATAAAAACTTCCCGTCACTAACAGCATAATTGCCGCAGCCCACTTAAGTACCCTGCCACGGTTTTTCATACGGACCACCTTCGCACGAGGGTTCTCGTCTAACCGCATGCGTATCTGATCCCATAGCTGACGGGAAGTAGTATCAGTAATGCTGACACCTGTTGAAAGGTCTTTCTCATATTGGGCTGCTACCAGTTCACGTAACTCCGCTGCATCGGTTGTTTCCAGGTAGTTCAGCAACCATTGCTCTTCTTCATCAGACCATTGATCAGATGCCAGTAATTCTTTTAGCTTTTGTATATCGCTTTTCAAAAGTGTGATTGCTGGTTGTTAATGATATATACAACGGGGAGGAGAAAAAGGGGGGGTATTAAAAAAAATATCTGGAAAAATTTTCCAGCACCAGCCATATAATAATAGATGCGTCGTATGGAGGATGTTGGCGTACATAGTTCCGGATAGCACTCATCACCTCTCCCAGGTATTCTTTTACAGTATAACGGGAAATACCCATCAGCCGGGAGGTTTCCTCATAGGTTCGGCCTTCCATTTTACAGAGCTGGAACACTTTCTTTTTCTGGGGCGACAGCTGCGCCACCGCTTTCTCCAGCACTATCCATTGGGCTTCCATCTCTTTGCGGTCAATCGGCGAGCCATGAATTTCCGCTGCTACCAATGCCCTGTTTTTCTCCCGGAGTTTTTGCTTCAGGTGATTCATGGTACGGTTGAATGTTACCGTAAACAGCCAGCCACCAACGGAACGATCTCCATCAAGTTCTACCCGTTTTTCCCAAAGCGTGATAAAAACATCCTGTAAAATATCTTTTGTTTCTGTATCGGAACGCAGTAATTGGAAGACCTGCCGGTACAAAGCATGATGGTAGCGTTCGTACAGCGCCTGGAAGGCAGACTGGTCGTGGGCGGACATACGTGACAGCAGTCCCTTTTCATAGTGGAAATCGTGTTCGTTAATCAACAAGTGGCTCTTGTTAGTTATTCAACCAAAAGTAATTAAAAATGTATGATCAAATCTAATAGTGAATTGTTCAAGGCTAATACTGAATTGCGTTAAACGGGTATTTTTTTCTTTTAAAGCAAATGCCCGGGTGGTAAATAAAAATTTACTACCCCGGGCATCTGTATGTAGGAGATGATTATTGGGAAACGGTCAACAGTTGCTGTAATCTGACGGCGACTTTCTTCAGGGTGCTGTTTGTTTGCCACTCCGGGAGTAGTCGCGCCAGGTGAGGACTGCTGATCCGGCTGTCGTTGAGTGCTAATACCTCCGTATAAATCTCCAGCAGTTTTTTCAGGTCCTTTACCGGTGTAGGTTCAAAATGCTCCAGGGAGGCCGTCAGCATCGTTTCCAGGGCCTCATTATGGGAACGACTGATAGCTATCATACTGGCATGCACCAGGTCACAGAAACGCTTTAAAGGGGCCCACTGTATGCGTTCCAGGTGGCTGATCATCTGGCCAAGGCGCTCACTGTTGATCCTGTCGGGTACCCGGCTGCTCCAATACGCGGCCGCATAAGCCCTGACGGTTTTGTCGGCATGCAGCATACTGCAGGCAATAAACAGATAGATGATGTCATCCGGCACTATATCCAATTCCTGAATGGCCTGCAGCGCACCTGTTACCATAGAGGTTTCCGGTACTTCGTAGAAGCTCGAGTAAGTCTGACAGGTATTCATGACCCTGGCCAGCAGTACGGAAGGATTGTTGGGCGTCAGGAACAGCAGCCTTTTAATATCGGCAATAGCAATAAACAAATGTTTTCCAACGCCATTCAAATATTCCTGCAGCAAGGGTGCAGGGCCTTTTAACAGCCGGTCTCCTGCTTCTTCGAAAGTTATTTCCATCACCGTTTCTTCTGACCAATAGCGGTCGTATCCTTTCTTTTCCAGGTTATACTCACCATAGGCTTCATATGGCCGGCGATGTACTTTCCATGGGAAGTTACCATTCCTGAAGGCTACCGGCAAACGGTTATACGAAAAATCATGGAATGCTTCATATGCTATCAGTGGGGCTTTGGTATTACCCGCCTGCATCCAGGCAGATGGGGTGGTAAATGGCGCCTGGGGCAGCTCGGAGGTATTCAACAGGAATGACAGTAAACGCTGATACTCTCCTTGCGGCATCGTGGCCACCAGCGCTTTGGCGGCATCCGTATCTTCCAGTGCGCAACGGGCAATCGCTACCTGAAGATCAAATTCGTCTGGTGCCACCCGGGCAGCTTCGTATAGTTGTAAACGTTGTACCAGCACTACCGGGTCCAGCCAGGCGGGACTATGTGTAGGTGTAAATAATAAAGGCAGTGTATCCTTATCCGTTATCTTCTGCAATGCCGTTATCAGCAACTTTTTGTAAGGGATATAAACCGCCTGTTCATCCCTTGAAGCCTTCCAGTTGGATAGTACCGGGATCTCCAGGCGATTGCGCCACCAATGTTTTGCATGCTTAATAATATTGAGCTGTTCGGCATATTCCGGGCGGGCATCCGCCATACACTTGCCATAGTTTAGGAAGAACAGGGCGAGTGCCTGATCCAGGAGACCTGCACTTGATGGCAGTTGTTTAAAAATGGTGGCCGCCCGTTGAAAAGCAGGATCCATTTGCAGCAGGATGTCTGTAGTGATGCGATCCTGCATCGCTACCAGCAGCGCCGGCAGTTGATCAATATGATACGTCTCGTTATTTTCAAAGGCCTGGCTGGCCAGGAATACGAGCTCATTAGGGTCTGTGATTTCCGGTATGAGATTGTGAGCGCCTATCAGTGGCAACCGTGGCGCCACGGTGTCTTCCGGCACGGTAGCGGCTACACTGTTTCCATCAAAAAACGACTGCAGTGTTTTTTGAGTGCCGACCAGCATACTGTCTCTAAACAATGTCAGTTGTTCTTTCAGTGCGCTATCGTTGGTATCGCCAAACTGAAGCAGCAGCTTAGCCACTTTCGTTTGTACTTCTTCATCTTTTGAAATAAAGGCCTGGCATAATTCATAGCATACCTGTGATTGTACTGCCGGATATTTTTTACAGATTTTTTCCAGTATTTGAATAGTAGTGGAAAGAATTGATTTTTTATCGGTGGCAATGATTTGCGGCAGATGATCGAGTAATGCGGTATAGCTAAAGGTTTCTTCTGCGGATAATGTTTTGAGAAAATTCAGGGCAGTGCCGACCGCTTTGCTTTGTGGCGAGTCAAGCGCTAACAGCAACAGCGGTTGCAGTTGCAACAACTCTGCTTTTGCCGGCTCCAGACTTACCAGCAAATCCATGAACCATCCTGTCAGCAATTTATTAAAGTTCCTGTTAGCAGCCTTCAGGCTCTCCTCCATTATCCGCATCCGGTCAAGGGTACCATCTCCGGTCAGTCTTTTTATCACCCCTCTCCAGTTAGGTTCTTCGTTTGGGTGCGCCTCTTCCGCCACAGCATTCCAGCGATCGCTGAAATGAATATTGGAAGGGTATTCGAATAGATACCAGATATGTTCAGACAGTGTTGCTTTATGTTTAAAGAGGATAGCTGTATCATAACGGTTTCTCTTTCCACTGACAAAAATCGAATATGGAAACCGGTTCACGACCATCGGAATGGTAGGTGTCAGCAGCTTTTGTGCCGCCAGCTCCATGATGGTCTCATAAGGAAGGTCACCTGGTAAAGCATCTTTCTCTGCCAGTTCCGCCATCATTGAATCAAACCACGGAGCGATGTACCACGGGGAAATTTTCTCCAGTAGTTTATGTCTGAACAGAGGCGACAGAAAGTTAGTCCTTTGCACAGCAGCCCGGTCATAACATACGAAAGCCGCCATGGCCAACATATTTCCCTGCGGTACAGACATCCTTGTGCTGTAAACGTTTGACCTGATTTCCACTATTTCGTTATAGTAGTTGAATTGTTGTTTTATGGTGGGTATCAATGCTTTTCTTTCTGCAGGTGTCAGTCTTTGCAGGAACGGAATCATTTCCTGTTCATATTCTTTTTCCAGCATTTGTTGCAGCTCTTCCGGATGCGTCATTGTCAGCTATTGTATATGGGTTAAGAAATCAAAAGTCCTGGTATACTTTCTTTTTTACCGCCAGGATATGTTTACAGGATCCTCGTTGGCCCTGATGTTTTGCGTACCAGGTGCAGGTACAGCGGGCATTGTCTTTTTCCAGTATAACCGTATGCGTGATACCGGTACCGGCTACACGCGCTTCTACTGTACCCTCTGCATCGGCAACGATGAGTACTTTGTCATCTGCCAACAGTTGTTCGGCATCTTTCATACGGGGATTCAGGCTCAGTATCCTGCTCAGTTTAAAAGGCAGGCGGCGGTAGAAATAGCTGTTTTCATCCAGGTCATAGCCCAGCAGGCCCATTGCCGCGAGGCGGCCGGTGAGCTGATCCACCTGTTCAAAAGGGATATGTTCTTTTACCGCCAGCAAGGTGGCGTTAAATTCCTGGTTCACATAGCCGTATTTGTCGATGGCCGCCACCAGGTAATCCGGCACATCTGCTATCAGAGATTCCAGGGCGGCGCCCTCGCCGGAAAAGCCTCTCCAGGCTTCACGTGATAAGGTAAAGCTGAATCGTACGCTGCCAAAATACAATTGCCAGGTAGTACTCTGCATATCCGGGTGTGCAAACACGCTTAATTCATCGGCCAATGGCAGCAAAGGTTCCAGCAGCTTAAGCCGGTGAATACCTCCAATGCAAATGGCATTCGCCGATTTTGCGGGCGTAAACACCGGCTTATTACCCTGTTTTACCAGGTAATAATCAGCTTTTACATTGCCGGAGGGAATGCTCTGAAACAATTGTCGCAACTGCATTTTATTAAACTGATGGGTGCATTCCGCCGCTGCCAGGAATAACTGCACAGTGGTAAGTCCCTTGATCCATTTGATGGGCAGCGGTACCTTACGTTCTGTAACCCTTTCCTCCGGCCGGCTTTGCAGGCTAATTTCCTGTGCACCTACCGATAACTGCAAGTGTGCATTTCTGCCAACACTACCCAGCGCATTGATCATAGGCTGATTAAAATCTACGTTTACCGTACCGTTAGCAGGGAATATACCCTGATGACCGCCCGGCAATACATCCACCCGGGCGTATACGCCCGCACAATGCGAAAATCCTTCGAAACGTAATTTATCTGCGCCTGCCGTTACAATAGGGTCTTTCATCATAGACGCCTGCACCGGTGTTAACGTAAAATTCGACTTCACCACGTTCGATAAAGTTATCAGGCAACGGGCAGTAATATAGGGTTGTTCCAGTGTGCCCTGGAAAAACTCCCGGGCCTGCACTTTCTCCACTTCGCTGTATCCTGCCAGCATCAGTTGCTGCGAGGCGCCGGCAGTATGCAGTACAGAAGGAGCGGGATAACAATATGTAATACTATCAGACATGGTCATCTCATGATTATCCGTAAAAAAAACGAAGCTACTATTAATTATTAAACGGCTTAATTTACGCTATAATAAATAAAAGTTTCGCTTATTAACTAACAACAGCTTCTCTGAATGATGACTTATACCTTTACTGACATCATGCCTGATGATATTCATACCGCTCCCCTATTAATTTCGGGGGTAGACTCCCTGGCATTTGGTTGGTAGTATACTCGCTGTTGGGCACGAGGAGTCGTTTTATTTGTTTAACACAGACGCCAGAAACAAAATATTTGATGGCTGACAAGATAGCAAAACCTGCGAATACCTGCAAAGAACGAAATCATATCTTCCTGATTACTCCCCGCTGCCGTAGGGCCGTGTAATGATCTCCATCCCATGCCCGGAGGGATCCAAAAAATACAGTCCTCTCCCTCCATGATTACAGTTGTATTCATTGGGCCTTTGCTGACGCGGATCTGCCCAATATTCGAGTTTTCTTTCCTGGATGCGCGATAATATTTCATCAAATTCGGATTCCGACACCAGGAATGCATAGTGTTGCATGATAAAATCAACACCGGGTTCAGCGTACTGAAAAGTCACATTGTTCTTAAAATCCACGGCCAGAAAGAATCCTGCTGGTTGCGGTGCGGGCAGGCCCAATAGTGTAGTTAAAAAAACGGCAGACTGCTGCTTGTCTTTTGCAAAGATAATCAGGTGATTGAATTCAATTGAAATACTGGCGGATGTACTCATATATATTGCTTTTGTAAGTCCCCTATTGGGTCCTGCAAGGTCCGCAATCGCTGTGAGCTGCCATTGTAAAAAATCGTTTTTCTCATCTTTTACTAAAAAAAACTTCCGGCGTTTCGCCTGTAAAAGATTTGAATGTTTTTATAAAGTGAGCCTGGTCATAAAATCCTGCTTCCCATCCCTGATCGGACAAGGGAACTTGCGGATTGTAATTTTCAATGAAATGTTTAAAGCGAACGATCATTGAAAATTTTTTAGGCGACGCGCCTACCACCTGCCGAAATCTTTTTTCCAATGCGCTTTGACTGATATATAGCTGCTGCATCAATTCCTTTATCCTGATATTACCGCTATTGCGATGAATAATTTTCATGGCAGTTGTAACCAGCTCATCTAATGGATCATGTTGCAGTCTGGCTATTAAAAATGCTTCAATGATGCTGATCTTTTCTATATCAGTGGCCACCTCGCATAATTGCTCTTCTAACAGGATCAGCTCAGACTGGCGCATAAAATCATCCAGCAAAATACTTCCGCCAAAAATTTCATGCATGGGTTGTTTAAAAAAAGCGGCGGCACCCCCTGCTTTAAAACGAATTAACACCGACCCCATATTGGCCGCACCGCTATAAGTGCGGTAACTATCCTGTAAGCCGGTAAGTCCGGAGGAAGGAAGGAACAAATGATTAGCCCGAAAGGAAGACTGCACTTTATATTGTAAACAAATAATCAAACCCGTATCCGGCAGCACGGTGTAAGTATGTTCCCGGGTGATTTCTGCGATAGCAAAAGACCTGATAAAAGGCTTTAAAATATCACATGGCTGGTAAGTCTCAAATTTCATTTATTGGATAATGTTATAGCGCCGCATGTATCACATCCGGCAATTGAAAGTATCAAAAAAAATGATTACTTTATCTTATGACTACTACCTCACACCCTAAATACTGGATTGTTGTGGCTTCCAAAGACCACGTAAAAAACGGGATTGCTGCAGGCATTGCACAGGCAGGGCACGGGAAATCATCTCCGTTAAAACGCATGCATCCGGGCGACTTTATTATTTATTACTCGTCCAAAATAACTTTTGGAGAATTGGATAAATGCCAGGAGTTCACCGCCATCGGGAAAGTTAAGGACAAAGAAATATATGAAGTGCAGCTCTCGCCTGATTTTTCAGCATTCAGAAGAGATGTGGACTTCTTCCCTCATCATGATATTTCGATTTTACCACTTATAGATCAACTCGAATTCATTCAAAATAAGAAAAGCTGGGGATATCCGTTCAGGACGGGTGCTTTTGAAATCAATCAGCATGATTTCGACTTACTCTCTAACCTGATGCTCATAAAAAACAAAAAAGGCTGAGACATTCCTGTTCTCAGCTCTTTTATCAATGCTATTTTTCTTTCCCTTCCAACACGAGCACACAAAACTACCATACAATGCTCAGTGAGGCTAAAATTATATCAATTTTCTGTATTGTTGATGACATGCTAAAGGCATGTGGTCATAAGGAAAACATCCGTACCAGGGTTAGTGACAGCGAGGTAATAACAACAGCGATAATATCTGCGCTATATTTTGTGTGCTTTTAAACTAAGGTCCATGCTCACAGCATGATTTGTGATAGCGCCGCATGAGACGTAATCGACACCAGTACGGGCATATGAAATAATGTTATCGAGATTGATACCGCCCGACGCCTCGGTCTCGTACTTACCGCCAATCAGCTCAATTGCTTCCTCCAATAGTTCCGGCGAGCAGTTATCGAGCATGATGCGGTGTACATTGCCCACAGCAAGCACACGGCGCACATCATCGAGGTTACGGGTCTCGATCTCTATTTTCAGGTTGAGGTTGTTGGCCTCAAGGTACTCGTTGGTTTTCTGTATGGCCTGCTCTATGCCGCCACAAAAATCGATATGGTTGTCCTTCAGCATGATCATATCGTACAAGCCCATGCGAAGGTTGTAACCGCCGCCAATGCGCACTGCCTGCTTTTCGTATTCGCGGAACAGCGGCGTGGTTTTGCGGGTATCGAGTATTTTGGTCTTGTAGTCTTTTATTTTATCGGCGTACTTATTGGTAAGCGTTGCGATGCCGCTCATGCGCTGCATGCAGTTAAGCACCAGTCTTTCTGCTTTTAATATGGTATGCACGCTGGCTTCAACAGTAAACGCGGTTTCGCCATTATTTACAGCATCGCCATCTTTTTTATAGAGGGTGAATTTTGCATCTTCTTCCAGATGATGGAAAATATCCTGCGCCAGCTGCATGCCTGCCAGTATACCTTCTTCCTTTATTTTAAGTATCGCCTTACCTTTCGAATCGGCAGGTATGGATGCCAGTGTAGAGTAATCGCCGCTGCCCACGTCTTCGAGGAATGCTGCGGCAATGAATTCCTGTGTTGTCATATGCGCTGTATTTTCGGACGCAAAATTAAGTAAATAACCCAAGTTCCCGGTTAAAGAATAAAAAAGAGCATTGTAATATTGATAGTTTTGAGTTACCACACACAAAACTGCCATACAATACTCAGTTTTGATGCGCAGGAGGAGAAGCAGAAATCCATTATATTTCGCGAAAGTACCCAAACCGATGAGATTAATCAAATGGTTATAAGAAGTATTTAGCCCAACATTGTTACCTGATCCTAAGGAGGAAGTAAAGCTTTCTAGACATCACTTATGGCAATTGGATTCCTATAAAAATTGTAATTTAAACTTCTAAAAATACGCTTCATGAAACAATTCCTTGTTTGTTTATTTACCTTTTTGAGCACGTATAGCAGCTATGCACAAGATAAGGACACCTATATCAAAACAGGAGACAATGTCCCTTCATTCAGTTTTGAACTAACAGAAGGCAAAACGGTGAATATCGCGGACTATAAAGGGAAACTGGTACTCCTTAACCTGTTTGCCACCTGGTGCCCGCCATGTAATGCAGAATTGCCCGAGGTGCAGAAATCGATATGGGCGCCGCATAAGAATAACCCACGTTTTGCGTTTTTTGTTTTTGGCCGGGAAGAAGGATGGGAAAAATTAAAACCTTTTAAAGAAAAGAAAGGATTTGATTTTCCTATTTTACCAGATGAAGGAAGAAAGATTTTCAGCCTGTTCGCTGCCCAGAAT
>NZ_JBFTSK010000063.1:0-41877 GCF_056399985.1 Chitinophaga sp. 01L420 | reverse complement strand
GGTTCACCGTCCAGGCTTTACCGGCTTTCCAGCCATTTGGTAAAGTAGCAGTGATCACGGCACTTTGTCCTTCGTTCACGCTATCCGGCACACTGCTCAGTTTGATGGAATCACCGGCAGGGAATGGATACTGCGCATCCTTGATTGTCAGGTCAAGCGTAGCTGGTGCAAAGGTGTAAGGAGTGCTATAAACATCACTGATTGTTGGATTCACATGAATATCTTCCACATCTTCTACCAGAATATCGCCGGCTACTTTCAGTTCAGCAGCACCAGAGGCACCGGTAAAGCTGGTGTCTGTCGGCAGACTGTAATCGGTGCCACGGGTAGCGGCGCCTGTAGATGGCAGACTTATCTTAATAGGTATTTCTGTACTTACGCCAGCAGGTAAACTAAATCCAATCTGTTGAGTATTGCCTTCCGGCATGCCAGCAGCAGGTGGCGTGAATGTAATTTTTGTTTTAGTCGCATCTCTGCGGGTAGCATCATAGATCTTCAGTTGCGCATCGACTACCGTGTAACCGCTGGCGGCACCAGAGATGTTCAGTTGCTCATCTTTTTCTATGATCTGATCTGCGATCGCTTTAATCACTGCGGCCGTAGTAGTGAATACTGCCGTGTCTTTCGGGAATACGATAGATGTTTGCAGGTATTGGAAGTCAGTTGCAGATGCTTCTGTACCGGCCACTTTTGTTGTTAAGGTAATGGTCACTGGTTTAGCAGAGCGGTAACCGGCTGGCAGTGACATTTTGAACGCGGTGCTGTTACCTTCATTTAATGTTAAGCTATCAGCCGTCAGCGTCAGTTTCTTCTGCGCAGGGTCCGTGAGATCTTTAACATAAATATGGGCGCTGGTAGCAGGCATATTTATATTGCCTTTATTACCATCTACATTTAAAAGCCCTTCATCATTAAACACATTATTGGTCAATGTCTGAATAGCGGTGGCATCGCCATGATCCGCTCCGCTGGCAATGGTGATAGTAGCAGGGAGACTGGTATAACGGCTATCTGCAATAGTAGATGATACCAAATCTTTTGTCAGGTTCACCGTCCAGGCTTTACCGGCTTTCCAGCCATTTGGTAAAGTAGCGGTGATCACGGCACTTTGTCCTTCATTCACGCTATCCGGTACACTGCTCAGTTTGATGGAATCACCGGCAGGGAACGGATACTGCGCATCCTTGATTGTCAGGTCAAGCGTAGCTGGTGCAAAGGTGTAAGCAGTGCTATAAAGATCACTGATAGTCGGACTTACGTGAATATCTTCCACATCTTCTACCAAAATATCGCCGGCTACTTTCAGTTCAGCAGCACCAGAGGCACCGGTAAAGCTGGTATCTGTTGGCAAACTGTAATCGGTGCCACGGCTTGCAGTTCCTGTAGATGGCAGACTTATCTTAATAGGTATTTCTGTACTTACGCCTGCTGGTAAACTAAACCCAATCTGTTGGGTATTGCCTTCCGGCATGCCGGCAGCAGGTGGCGTGAATGTAATTTTTGTTTTAGTGGCATCTCTGCGGGTAGCATCATAGATCTTCAGTTGCGCATCTACTACAGTATAACCGGTAGCAGTAGCACCGGAAATGTTCAGTTGCTCATCTTTTTCTATGATCTGATCCGTAGTCGCTTTGATCACTGCAGCAGTAGTCGTAAATACGGACGTATCTTTCGGGAACACGATCGATGTTTGCAGGTATTGGTAATCGGTCGTAGCAGCTTCTGTACCTGTTGCATTTGTTGTTAATGTAATAGTCAATGGTTTTGCGGAACGGTAACCGGCCGGCAACGACATTTTGAATGCCGTACTGTTACCTTCATTCAGCGTTAAGCTATCTGCGGTCAACGTCAATACCTTTTTCGACGCATCTGTATTATCAACGATCGTTACTTTAACACTGCCAGTTACCAGGATACCATTATCCGGAGAACTTCCCACCAACACCAGGTCGCGGGTATCATCAAATACATTATTAGCTGTATTGGTGATCGAAATTGTATCGGATAACGTGCGGCCGGCGGGGATGGTGACTGAATCAGTGGCAAAAGTATAAGTGCCGGGCAAAGCAGTAGAAGATCCGTCAGGAGTAAATTTCACCTTGATAGGAATCTGCGTGGAAATACCGGAAGGTAACTCCGCCCATATGGTTGGATTCACACCTTCATTTACGCTGGCGGCAGAAATATGTAAAATGATGGGAGCCGTCATTGGCAATTGTGCATCAATAATATCCAACGCAGCAGGAATGTTGGTTAAAGCGGTGTTGGCAACACTTTCCGTGAGCCTCAGAGAAAGATTGAGATGCTCAGTCCCTTCTATCTTATTGTCATTTATAATCTTAAACGCAACGGTCGTATTATTTCCACCGGTAATAATTGATGCGGTATCTGGCAATTGATAGTCCGCAACGTCAGTAGCAGTAGAGGTACCCAGTTTATTTATTTTGATACCAATAGGCAGATCAGTAGTGACATGAGGTGGCAGGCTAAAAGTTAGCAGCCCATCATAAGGCTCTTTCAATAAGGCCGGTGCATCTGCTTTAATGGACACGGCTGTCAATGCCGGATTCAATCTTGTGGAATCCTGCAGGATCAGCGATTGTGAAAAAGTTTGAGCTTCTCCCATTACAACTGCATCCGCTTTAAACTTAATCAGTTCATCTTTTTCAATGATGCTATCCAGTGTTGCTCTTACCGGAATGTTTACGCCATTGGAATCTATTTCTATATATGCTGTTTGACCAAATGTAAAATCAGTACCAACTGTTGCCAGGGTACCGCTTTCGACAGACAGGGTTACTAACGTTCTTTCTGAAGCATGTACACCCGGAGGCAGTGCTACACGAACGCTGTCAATAAAACCTTCTTTAATTTTTGTTGGTGTGGTAAGTACGATGTTCTTTGGTTCATCGTCTTTAATAGTATAGATGCAGGTGGTGGGGCCGCTACCAATGAGTAACATCTGGTTATCTACTACCTGCTCCAGTTGTATGGTAAAATGACGCCCATATTCCAGTTTGTTATTTCCGATAATACTGATATTCTTCAACGGAATAAAATCTCCCATAGCATATTCGCCTACCGGAATCATATAGCCTCCCTGGAAAGTAAAGTCGGTTCCCGAAACAGCAGCACGGGGATCACCGGGAGTTGCCGGAAGCAGGTTTACTTTTACATAGATAGGTACCTTTACAGAACCGCCTGATTCCACTTTAAGGCGCAGATTATAAGGCTCATGTGTGCTACCGGCGGGACCTTCCAATCCTGAAGTATCTGCTTTTTCAAAGGAAACGGTAAGGGGACTGCTATTGGTGCTGGTTGGGGTAGCATTTACAGGTATTACAGCAGCTGTCGAATTATCACCGTAAGCCACCCCCAGTCTGGTGCCTATTGCCAGGCTTCCGTCGGTTTTTTCACCAAGATTAAGATCTACCGCCATTCCCTTCCTTACGCCATCATACACATCACTTGTTGAAATGGCATTATTCAGTAGACCGCTGCCAGATCGTGTCATCCTTGACACGTAGTTACCAACAGAATATGAATTAAAACTGGTGTACGCATGATAAGTATGTATAAGAGGCCCAGCGACAGCAGTAGTTCCGTGTACATCACTACTTCTGGTAAGCCCTATTACTGTTGGATTGGAGCTTCCCCCCTCAATGTAACCATATTGCATGATGTTATTATCCGCATTTGGTGCATTATAATTACCATCCTGCATGGTCGCAAATTCATCCATAAAAATATGCGGCTCAAAGTAGTAGTTCGTGTTGTATACCGTATAGTCAATTGTATAATACTTGTTAGGCGTTACATAATTGATCGTCATAATAACCGTTGTTGGATAATTCGTCCCGTCCGATGGATCAGTATTAATTACCTTCCCGATCATGCTAACCTGGTAAGGATCACTGACGGTACCGCTACCCATTAAAGGAGAAACCGCATGATAATTAACATCAAGAAGATTCCCTATCGTGTAAGGAATACCTACATTAAAGGCGATACGGGTTTTAGCACCCAGTTGCCCCGAGTTGATATCTTTTGCCGTTTCTGTTTTTCCTTTCCTGAACACGGCGTAGCTACCATCACTATTTATCTCAATCCTTAATCCATCAGTAGCATTTGTACCACCTCCGGGATTGATGACAACAGGATAAGTTTGCGCATTTACACCAATGCTTATAGTAAAAAAGGCGGCTATCAGGAATATTGCCCGAAGCAGGAACACATGGATACGATGGGGCATACCTTGCTCATTTAATTTCGTAGGATAGGAAAGGAGTAACATATAAGCGTGTAAATTTCTATTTATACATATAGATTTTTAGTCAAAAATGTGAGAAACAGTCCTTGTAAAACCCTATATGCGGATCTCTGTAATTGGCTCTCCCGGCAGCTTTAAGCATTGTTCTTAATATCATCTGGTAAACCTGAAAAACCAGCCGCCGGCAATTATGTTAATGTCTCAATCTAATGGTGGAGGGATGCCCGAGACGCATTTATGGCATTTTTTATGATTTTTATAATTATATTATATCCTTCCACCTGTAGCACATATCCAAACAATTAAATATAAAATCATATATTTTAATTAGCAAATCTATAATAATATTTATATTAAATCAAATTAATTTATCAGAATGAAAGATATCTGCCTTATAGTGGGGTGATTAACAAAATTTTAGGGGGGTGACTGCGGTTAGGAGACGGTACCATTATGTTAAAAGTTAAAATAACCCTAGATTTGCAAAAAACAATTCAGAATGTCTACAATTGCGAAATCCAACATTGATTTTAACCTCGGATACAAGGTAAAAGATATGTCTCTTGCGGCCTGGGGTCGTAAGGAGATAGAACTGGCAGAAGCAGAAATGCCTGGTCTGATGTCACTGAGAGAAGAATATGGTAACACCAAGCCATTACAGGGTGCACGTGTTGCTGGTTGCTTGCACATGACTATTCAGACTGCCGTATTAATTGAAACACTGGTTCACCTGGGCGCTGA
This sequence comes from Chitinophaga sp. 01L420, assembly GCF_056399985.1. Classification (NCBI taxonomy): domain Bacteria; kingdom Pseudomonadati; phylum Bacteroidota; class Chitinophagia; order Chitinophagales; family Chitinophagaceae; genus Chitinophaga; species Chitinophaga sp. 01L420. The sequence goes on along the minus strand of NZ_JBFTSK010000063.1, from coordinate 36,866 downwards.
AGTGCGCTGGAGCTCCTGTAACATATTTTCAACTCAGGACCACGCTGCTGCCGCTATTGCTGCTGCAGGCGTACCTGTATTTGCCTGGAAAGGTTTAGATGAGGCCAGTTTTGACTGGTGCATCGAACAAACCCTGTTCTTCGGTGGTGCTGACCGTCCGCTGAACATGATCCTGGACGATGGTGGTGATCTGACCAACATGGTATTCGACAGATATCCTGAACTGATCCAACATATCAAAGGATTAAGTGAAGAAACCACTACCGGTGTTCACCGCTTATACGAGCGTATGAAAGCTGGTACTTTACCAATGCCTGCTATCAACATCAATGACTCTGTTACCAAATCTAAATTTGATAACAAATACGGTTGCCGCGAATCCTGCGTAGATGCGATCCGTCGTGCTACAGATGTAATGATTGCCGGTAAAGTTGCAGTTGTTGCTGGTTTTGGTGACGTAGGTAAAGGTTCCGCTGAATCACTGAGAGGTGCAGGCGCCCGCGTTATCGTTACTGAAATTGACCCTATCTGCGCTTTACAGGCTGCTATGGAAGGCTATGAAGTAAAGAAAATGAACGATGCAGTAAAAGAAGCTGACATCATCGTTACTACCACCGGTTGCCGCGATATCATCACCGGCGAACACTTCAAACTGATGAAAGATAAATGCATCGTTTCCAATATCGGTCACTTCGATATCGAAATTGATGTAGCCTGGTTAAATAAAAACTATGGCAACACTAAAGTTGAAATCAAACCACAGGTAGATAAATATACTATCGATGGTAAAGATATCATCCTGCTGGCTGAAGGCCGCCTGGTTAACCTGGGTTGCGCTACAGGTCACCCTTCTTTCGTAATGAGTAACTCTTTCACCAACCAGGTACTGGCTCAGCTGGAACTGTGGCTGCACTCAGAAAACTACGAAAACAAGGTATATGTACTGCCTAAACACCTGGATGAAAAAGTAGCCCGTTTGCACCTGAAGAAAGTAGGCGTGGAACTGGATACCCTGACCAGCGCTCAATCTGAATACCTCGGTATTCCGGTAGCAGGTCCGTTCAAACCAGATTACTACAGATACTAAGCCTGGCAGCTTAAGGCTGAAGGCAAAAAGCAATTAAAGCGAATGATCAAAGCGAATATTAATTCTGCTAAGATCATTCGCTTTAATTGCTTTTTGCTTTCCGCTTTATGCTTTGTGCTTTCTGCTATAAGAAGTATTTTTGCATCATGACAAAGCTGAGTGTAAACATCAATAAGTTYGCTACCCTGCGAAATGCACGAGGAGGCAATCTACCGGATATATTAAAAGTGGCACAGGATTGTGAACGCTTCGGTGCGGATGGTATTACCGTTCACCCCCGCCCGGATGAACGCCATATCCGTTACCAGGATGTAAGAGACCTGAAACCACTGGTGACCACAGAGTTCAATATCGAAGGATATCCCTCACAAGATTTTATGGACCTGGTACTGGCCGTAAAACCACATCAATGTACGCTGGTTCCTGATCCGCCAGATGCCATTACTTCCAATACCGGCTGGGATACCATCGCCTATCAGTCACAATTGAAAGACGTGATCTCTACCCTGAAAAAAGCAGGTATACGCGTATCTATCTTTCTCAATGCAGATGTAAGCAAAGTGGAAGGCGCCAAAACCGCCGGAGCTGATCGTATTGAACTATATACCGGCCCTTACGCAGAAGAATATACGAACGCACGCACACAGCCGCAAAACCTGCAGCTCTTCAATGACTATAAAAACACCGCGAGAGAAGCCACAGCGATTGGCCTGGACCTCAACRCCGGCCATGACCTGAACCTCGATAACCTCCGCTTCTTCAAACTACATATTCCACAGCTGAAAGAAGTATCCATCGGACACGCACTGGTAGCTGATGCCCTCTACTTCGGCCTGGAAAATACCATCCAGTTATATAAGAGACAATTGTCGTGAAATAGCTTTTAGCCATTAGCTTTTAGCTATTAGATTTAAGCGAAAAATGCAGCGAAATGAAAAGGAAAATCCTAATACATCTTCGCTGCATTTTTCGCTTAAATCTAATAGCTAATGGCTAAAAGCTAAAAAAAGCCATTCCGTTAACCTGGAATGGCTTTATAACCCTTAAAACAATCAACATGAAGTTCATAGCGGGGTCACAACAAAACCGATATGAACAGTATATAATTTGCTGTCATGACTGACAGCAATGTTACGCGCAGTTACTTCTTTAATAACGCAATTTCCAGCACTTGGTTCATTTGCCTTACATAATGGAATTTCATCCCCTTGATATAAGAAGGATTAATTTCCTTGATGTCTTTTTCATTTTGCCAGCAAAGAATAATTTCCCGGATACCTGCCCTTTTGGCTGCCAGTATTTTTTCCTTGATACCACCTACCGGTAATACCTGACCTCGCAAAGTAATTTCTCCCGTCATCGCCAGGTAAGATTTTACCTTACGCCCGGTGAATACAGATGCCAAAGCAGTAAGCATGGTAATACCCGCACTGGGACCATCTTTCGGCACCGCTCCTTCCGGCACATGTACATGCACACTTTTTGTAGTAAACAACTTGGGATCCAGCTTCAGCTCCACTGCATGAGAATGCAGATAGCTCAGCGCTGTTACCGCCGATTCCTTCATGACGTTACCCAGGTTCCCTGTCAGTTTCAGATCGCCTTTACCCTCACTCAAACTGCTTTCTATAAACAGAATATCACCTCCCACATAAGTCCACGCAAGGCCCACTGCTACACCAGGAGGATTACCCACTTTATAAATCTCGTTGGAATAACGGGGCTTACCCAATATCCGCTGCAAATCCGCTTCCGTCAGCGTTGCCGGTAAAGGCTTTTCCATGGCCAATTGCTTCGCCATATTACGCATGATGGCTGCAAACTGCCGGTCAAGCTCACGTACGCCACTCTCACGGGTATAATCAGAAATCAGCTGCTCAATAACCGGGTTGCCGATCTTTACTTTCGCATCTTTCAAACCATGTGCATCCTTCTGCTTGGGCAGCAGATGCCTTTTGGCAATCTCTACTTTTTCTTCAATAGAATAACCACTCAGATCAATGATCTCTAGCCTGTCGCGCAGCGCAGGATGAATAGAATTGATGTTATTGGCCGTTGCTATGAATAATACCCTGCTCAGGTCAAATTCCAGTTCCAGGTAGTTATCATAAAAGGTGCTGTTTTGCTCAGGATCCAATACTTCCAGCAATGCTGAACTTGGATCGCCACGCATATCGTTACCTATTTTATCAATTTCATCCAGTATCATCACCGGATTGGATGATTTAATCTTGCGGATAGACTGCACCACTCTACCTGGCATAGCGCCGATATAAGTTTTACGGTGTCCCCTGATTTCACTTTCGTCATGCAAACCACCTAAACTGAGACGCACATACTTACGACCCACTGCATTGGCAATAGAACGGCCGAGGGAGGTTTTACCAATACCCGGAGGACCTACAAAACACAGAATAGGAGACTTCATATCCCCTTTCAGTTTCAGTACTGCCAGGTATTCCAGTATACGCTCTTTGATTTTTTCCATGCCGTAATGGTCATGATCCAGTATCTTCTTCGCTTTTTTCAGGTCGTAGCTATCAGTGGTATATTCGCCCCAGGGCAGATCCAGCAAAAGATCCAGGTGATTATATACCACACTGTAATCCGGAGTGCTGGGGTGCATGCGCTCCAGTTTCTCGATACCTTTGGCAAAAGCTTCAGCGGCAGCAGCAGGCCATTTCTTTTCTTCTGCCTTACGCTTCATTTCTTTCAACTCCCTGTCATTGGCATCACCACCCAATTCTTCCTTGATAGACTTCATCTGCTGCTGCAGGAAATAATCCCGCTGCTGCTTGTCCAGGTCTGCCTTGGTTTTATTGGTAATCTTGTTTTTGAGTTCTGCCAGTTGCAATTCTGTTTGCAACAACTTCATCAGCAGTTCCGCACGGGTGCGCAAATTGTTGATCTCCAGCAGTTGCTGCTTGTCTTTCAGGTCAGAATTAAGATTGGAAGAAACGAAATGCACCAGGAACGATGGATTTTCAATGTTCTTCAATATAATGCTGGCTTCTGAAGGCAGGTTGGGCGACAGCTGAATGATCTGGGCTGCCAGGTCTTTGATGGAAGAAATATATGCTTCAAACTCAGAATCATCTTCTGCAGCTTCGTCCTGCAAAACAGTGATTTTGGCTTTGAAGTACGGATCTTCCGTCACTATTTCATCTATTTTAAAGCGCTTACGCCCCTGTATAATGATAGTGGTACCACCATCGGGCATTTTAATGAGCTTAACAATACGTGCCACGGTACCAACATCACTCAGATCCGTTACAGCCGGATCTTCTATTGTACTGTCCTTTTGCGCCACTACACCGATAGACTTATCAGTTTTGTAGGCGTCATTTACCGCTTTTATAGATTTATCCCGGCCTACCGTAATTGGCAGTACAACACCCGGAAACAATACTGTATTTCTTAATGGTAATAATGCCAGTTCATCGGGAATGTTTTCATCCTCCTGTCCTTCCCCATCTTCATTCAAAGGGATAATAGGCATGAACTCCATTTCATCTTCCGAATTTCCTAAATAAAATCTGTTCATCTGAGATATTTAAAGCCTCATGAGGACATTCTGTCAGACAATCCTGTGTACGTCCTCTTTTTTTAATGTATCCCTATATTGTCAAGTTTGATGCCAAGTGACTTGATGGCAGACCGGCTTTTAGCCCATATTTACAAGCCATTAACAAAAAATGCAGCGAGGATAAATGTGAATCACATTTATCCTCGCTGCATTTATATTCGCTGTATTTTGCTAAAAGCTAATGGCTAAAAGCTAACTCCCACACCCAGCTGTATGCTCTGGTTTTTCCAGTTGCTGGTGGTAACAACGCTTTCTGCATTTTTCACATCATTAAAGCCAATGATGTAACGGGCACTGATGTTAATAATTGGTAATTGCAACCATAAACCGGCAACACCAGAAATTTCACCCCCTTTAAAGGCCTCCTTGGCAGCACCCAGTACTTTTTTGTCACTTACCAAAGCGCCAAACTGAGGACCTACCTGGAGTTTTAAACGCGGTGTACCTAAATCAATATTGGCCAGTAATGGAATGCTCAGATAGTTCAGGTTAATTTTCTTGCGGTCTTCAGCAGTACTTACACCTTGGTAGATATGGCTGTAATTATCGGTAGTTTCAGCTTTGGTAGAAGAGAATACTACTTCTCCCTGTACGCCAAAACCTTTTGCCAGGTTTACCTGTGCGAAAGCACCCAGGTGATAACCTAATTTAAATCCATCCTGAAAACCACTTCCATCCAGTTTTCCAAGATTGGCACCGCCTTTTACACCAAAGCGGAGGAATTTAGTCTGAGCGTTAACGGTTGATACAGCAGCGATCATCAGTACTGCTACGGCTAAAAACAGTTTTTTCATAAATTTTGTATTGTTGAGTAATGGTTAAAATATAGACGTTCCAGGTAAACGATACCCCTATTCCGTATTTACGATTTCCGTAAATACAAATTCCGTGCTATTTGTTAAAGAAATTAAAAACTGTAGGCCATGCGGGCTGTGAAATAGCTCATAATACCCTGATCTGTACCAGTGAAAGGCTTGAAAACAGTGAAGGACGGTGCGAGATTAATGTGGCCGATAAAATAAGAAAGACTCATGGTAACGTCTACCGCGCGGGGTTCAAATTCGGTATGATCTTCAAAATTCAATTCCTTACCCACATGCTTTTTAGTCTTCATGAGCTTGGGAGATCGGGTGATATATTGGAAAGCTTTGAGGTTGCTGTAATAGTTGGCCGTACCCATGGTTAAATTAACGGAAGGCGTAAACATCAATACATCCGTTCGCCCAAGCATGCCGGAAAAAATAAACGGGTGCCGCACTGCTRCAATAATATTAAAATCATTGCCACGCAGGGTTTCCTGGAGATGTGCTGCCTGGTTTACATCTTTTCCCCATCCGTAATCCAGACTGATACCGGGTTGCAGCCACCATTTGCGATAGTAGAAATAAGCAAATATTTCATTCTTGATCGGCGTTGCCGGTACATCACTGGAATCAGAAAATATATAGCGTGTATAAGAAATTCCTGTCAGGAAATCCTTGTTTTTCGTATAGTCGTAACCGGCGGTCAGGTCCCACTCAAACCATGGGTTATTAATGGAATTAAAAAGATAATAACTGCTAACCCCGGCATAGAAACCGCTTTTATGATAATAACTTAGTGAAGGAGATACAAATGTTTTTAAAACAATCGGTGACTCGAAGTTGGTTACTTTACTGCCATAAGCTGGATTATTACCATACCCGATACCAGCCACTACTTCACTTTTTTGCTGTTTCTGCAACAGCGAATCAAGCTGTTTCTCCAGCTCTGCTAAAGTTTGCCCTGTTGCAATACGGCTACATAACAACAGGAAGGTTAAGAAGTATAGGCGCATGTTTAATGAGTACGTAGCCGCAATATAAGCGTAATTCAGCATTTAACACAGACGATCCCATGAACGGGACGAATGTGTGGTTAAACAATGCTTTTTTGTCGGTCAACCGGCTGCTACACCAGATCTATGACCGTAATTTCCGGGAGTATACCTACCCTGCCAGGATATCCCAGGAAACCGAATCCGCGGTTCACATAAAGAAACTGTTCGCCTTTCTTATATAATCCGGCCCACTCTTTATAGAAATACTGGGCCGGGCTCCATTTCAGCCCCGGAATTTCCACCCCGAACTGCATACCATGGGTATGGCCGGCCAGCATGAGCGCAATGTCAGGATATTCGGTACGCACCTGTGCATCCCAATGGGTGGGATCATGCGATAACAGGATTTTAAATGGAATATGTCCCACACCTTCATAAGCGCGCTTCAGGTCACCATAGCGGGGAAAACGTTTAATAGCACTCCAGTTTTCTATTCCCAGCAGCGCGATCTGCTCTCCGCTGCGCTCCAACACCACATTTTCATTCATCATCAGCTTCCAGCCCAATTCTCCGTGAAGCCCCTTGAGGCGCTCCAGGTTTTCATGCTGCATAGCGCTATATCCATTAGGGGTTTTATCCGGCCAGGGGTAATAATCGCCATAGTCGTGGTTGCCCAGGGTAGAATACACGCCCATCGGTGCTTTCACCTGTCGGAATGCATCCATCCATTCGGTCATTTCATCCGCCCGGTCGTTCACCAGGTCGCCGGTAAACAGCACCAGGTCAGCCTTTTGATCGTTGATCATTTTTATGCCTTTCAGCACCGCCTCGCGGTTGGCGAAGCTGCCGGAATGGATATCAGAGATCTGCACAATGCGTAACCCTTTAAAAGAGGCTGGCAGGTGCTTAAACGCCATTTTAATTTTATGTACCCGGTAATTGTATTTGTTGGAGAATCCATAGATCAGCGTGGCAAAGAGTGTTCCTCCGGTAATGAGTCCCAGCCTGCTGAGAAACTGGGAGCGCGACAGTCCACTCACTACCCCGGTGGTATCCGGTGCCGGGCTACCTGAAAAACGACGGATCACCCATAATACACCTCTTCTCACATCATCCAACAGCAGGAATACCGTTGTCAGCAACTTTGCCAGTACCAGACCAATGAAAATGGCCATCAGGTAGGATTTTAGCGTTGCCGGCCAGTTATGCCAGTTGATGTAGGGCAGTAAAGCGATCATCAACAGACAGCTGATGGATATGAACCAGTAAATGGAAAAAGTAATGTTTCTTACCCTGGGGGTAGACATGTACACCATCGCCTTGATAGCCTGGAACACGTAAATATCCAACAGTAGGAGGAAAACAACTAGTATCATAGAATTCAGCCCAGGTCGCATTATGAAAATTTAATATAGATATATAATAATCAAGCAATTTAATACAAGTAATCTGGTTTTAAAAGTTAAAACCGGTACCTGTGAGTATACAGACGAATAACAACAGGAAGAATTGTATGTTTTTATTTTTTTTATTAAGTTAAGAGAAACAGTACATTTGCTGGCTGACCAGTATACAATAGATAATTTTAATATTTTAATAATATATTAAACTTACCCCTGCTTAAACTGGTTAAAAACTAACCCGTTAACATATTGAGGGACCTGTTCTGCGAACAGTTTGTGTATAAATAAATATACTGCAGCACCTGATTTTTATGTAATCGTTGTATTTTTGTCCGATTAAGCTACTTTTAATAGGGTTACTTTTAAATATAAGGTGTAGATTAATTGCGGAATACGGAGCAGTATATCTCCCCAAAATCATTTTCGTAATTTATTAAATCGGGGAAGAACGCTCCGATCACGCGTTTCAGGGTAATATCAGTCTTTTCAAAAGGAAGTCTGGCCGTTGAAAAGCGAAATTCGTTTGTTTTGGCAAACGGGGAGTTCACTCAAATGGATTGATTATGAAGTATACTTGCTACGGACATTCTTGTTTTGCAGTGGAAATAAAAGGAAAAAAAATTCTTTTTGATCCTTTTATTACGCATAATGAACTGGCCCAAAAAGTAGACATCCATGCCATAACGGCGGATTATATATTTGTTTCGCATGGTCATGATGATCACACCGCGGATCTGGTAGACCTGGCTAAGCGGACCAATGCCACTGTGGTATCAAATTATGAGATTGTGACCTGGGCGGGAAAACAGGGAGTTGAGAAATTGCATCCCATGAATACCGGCGGCAAATGGAAGTTTGATTTCGGCACCGTGAAATGTGTAGTGGCACAACATTCCAGCAGCTTACCGGATGGCACTTATGGTGGCAACCCGATGGGTTTTATATTTATGACGGAAGAAGGGAATTTTTATTATGCAGGCGACACTGCGCTCACATTAGACATGGAGCTGGTACCCGCAATCGCCTCTCTGGATTTTGCCGTACTACCTATCGGTGATAATTTCACGATGGGCATTGAAGATGCGATTGCAGCAGCAGAACTAATAGAATGCGATAAGATAATCGGTGTACACTACAATACTTTCGGCTACGTTAAGATTGATGTTGACGCTGCCGTACAACAGTTTGAAGATGCCGGTCTGGATCTGTTACTTCCTGAAATAGGAAGTACTATAGAGGTTTGAGGAAGAAGTGATCATTACTGATTTATCCTTTATCCTATAAATAACCTTGAATTTTTAAATTACACAATGGCTAGAATAATCGCAATCGCTAACCAGAAAGGTGGCGTAGGAAAAACTACAAGTGCAATAAACCTGGCAAGCAGCCTGGCTGTGCTGGAATTTAAAACATTGCTGGTAGACGCGGACCCTCAGGCAAACAGCACCACACGACTGGGTTTCGACCTGCGTAATGTGCAGCAGAGTTTGTATGACTGTATGGTGAACGATGTGCAGGCCAAAGACGTGATACTTGAATCAGATACTCCCAACCTGAAAGTACTGCCCTCCCATATTGACCTGGTAGGTGCGGAACTGGAACTCATCAATCACCCCAGCAGGGAAAGAGTGATGAAACAGGTAATTGATACTGTTGAAGCTGATTACGATTTTGTGATTGTAGACTGCTCTCCTTCTCTCGGTTTGATCACCGTTAATGCACTCGTGGCATCCAACTCTGTGATTATTCCCGTACAATGCGAATTTTTTGCACTGGAAGGTCTGGGTAAATTGCTCAATACCATCAAAATTGTGCAGAGCAGATTGAACATAGAACTGGAAATTGAAGGTATCCTGATGACCATGTATGATGGTCGTTTGCGCCTGAGCAACCAGGTAGTGGATGAGGTAAAACAACATTTTGAAGAAAGCGTATTTAATACGATCATTCACCGTAATACCAAACTGGGCGAAGCTCCCAGCTTTGGTAAATCCGTAATTATGTATGATGCCGCCAGTACAGGTGCGATCAATTACCTGAACCTGGCCAAAGAAATTCTGCAAAAACATAATTACACTAAAATTAAATCCAAAGACAAAATCCTAGCTATCAACGATGACCAATCCAAGTAAGAAAGAGGCATTGGGTAAAGGCATCCGCTCACTGCTTCAAAACATTGATACAGATCTGAAGCAAACTGCCGGCGCCCTGGGTGATAAGGTAGTAGTTGCTGCTACCGGTATAGAACGCATTCCGCTCGATCAGATTGTTACCAATCCGAAACAGCCGCGTCGTGACTTTGATGAGGTTTCTTTACAGGAGTTAAGCCAGTCTATCAAACTGCACGATGTTATTCAGCCTATTACCATCGCTAAAATCAGCAATAAGAAATTTCAGCTGATTGCCGGTGAAAGACGCCTGAGAGCCAGCAAACTCGCTGGTCTGAAAGATATTCCGGCCTACATCCGCCAGGTAAATGACCAGGAACTCCTGGAACTGGCCCTGCTGGAAAACCTCCAACGCGAAAACCTCAATGCTATTGAAGTTGGCCTGAGCTACAAACGGTTAATGGAAGAATGCACCCTCACACAGGAGCAGGTTGCCGACCGTATGGGCAAAGAAAGAAGTACCGTAACCAATTATATACGTTTACTCAAACTGCCACCGGATATCCAGGTTGCAGTACGCAATGGTCAACTCAGCATGGGTCATGCCCGTGTATTGACCGGCGTGGAAAATGTGGAAAACCAGCTTTTCCTCTACAATGAAATCCTGAAAAGTGGATTGTCAGTAAGACAAACAGAAGAACTAGCGCGCAGGATTAATCAGTCCGACAAGAATCATCAGCAGAAATCTGCCAAATTAAAGTTAGCACCTGCTTTTCAGAAAATACAGGACAAACTGGCTACTCACTTCTCTACCAAAGTAAAACTAGACAGAGGGAAAAGCGGCAAAGGCAGTATTTTAATTGAATTCTATTCAGATGAAGAACTGGATAGCATCCTGGAAAAAATAGATATATACGGTGGCTAATAAGGCGGAATACATACTTCATTCACTACAACGTTGCTCTCTATTGTTTTTGCTTACGATGGTAATTGCTGTTCCTCTCCGGGCACAGGATACCCTACGTCCTATTGCAAAAACAATGGATACACTTATACGGCCCATACCGGCTCCCGGCACAGATACAGTGAAAGCAAATGCGAATAAAGCCATCTTTACAGATTCTGCTTACATCCCCAATTCCAAACTGCCACATAGTCCGCGTAAAGCAGCACTCTATTCGGCAGTATTCCCGGGATTAGGTCAGGCATACAATAGAGAATACTGGAAAATGCCATTGGTCTATGCGGCCATTGGTACCTGTACTTACTTCTTTATTGATAACATGAATACGTATAAGATATTCCGGGACGCTTACCGCCTGCGACAGGATGGTAATCCGGATACCAATGATACCAATAAGCTGACTGTGGGACTGGATGCGGAATCCATCAAAATATACCGGGATCAGTTCCGCCAATATGTGGATTATAGCGTATTGTTCTTTATACTGGCCTACGGCCTGAATATAGTCGATGCTACTGTATTTGCGCACCTGCGCAACTTCGATATGTCCGATGATCTCAGTATGCGTATTTCTCCTACCCTGATCAATAACCGTACGCTGGGTATTGGGGTTAATATATCCATTGGCGGCAAAAAAGCCAAAGGAAGCCGCTACTTTGCCGGCCGCTGATCATTCTTTTATCCATCAACATCACATACAACTAATAAGGGTCATGAAAATTGCGCTCATCGGATATGGTAAAATGGGAAAGGCAATAGATGCTATTGCTACCGCTAAAGGGCATGAAATTGTTATCCGGGCAAACAGTAAGCACCTCCTTACCAAGGAAGAGCTGGAACAGGCAGATGTAGCTATTGAGTTTACCGTACCTGAAACAGCTTACCATAATATCTTAAAATGCTTTGAAGCCAATGTACCCGTAGTTTGCGGTACAACTGGCTGGCTCGATAAGTTACCTGAAATAAATGCCATCTGCCTGGAAAAGAAGCAGGCTTTTTTACATGCCACCAATTTCAGCGTGGGCGTAAATATATTCTTTGAAGTGAATAAAAAACTGGCAGCCCTCATGGCCAGCCAGCCTCAATACAATGTATGGATGGAAGAAATCCACCATACCCATAAAAAAGATGCACCCAGCGGCACTGCCATCACACTGGCAGAACAACTGCTGGCATCTGTTACCCGCAAAAACGGCTGGGTAAACGAAGAAAGCAACCAACCCGAAACACTGTCTATTATTTCCAAAAGGATAGATCCGGCACCGGGCACACACACGATCAATTACACTTCCGATATCGATGATATTACCATCACCCATACAGCGCACTCCAGGGAAGGCTTTGCTGCCGGAGCTGTAGTGGCGGCAGAATGGCTGAAAGGAAAAACCGGCGTATTTACCATGCGGGAGGTATTGGGATTATAGCGTTTAGCTTTTAGCTTTTAGGAAAATGCAGCGAAGTTCAATATTTACCACATTCTTCGCTGCATTTTCCTAAAAGCTAAAAGCTAACGGCTAAAAGCTGAACAGCTGCTAGCTAAAAACTGCTTATCTTTACAGGAATATAAAGTGTGCACCGCACTATTAGTTCATCCGGGAGGGATGCAAATCAGTCAGTATGTTATCGAAAAAAACACAATACGCATTTCACGCACTAGTACACCTGGCAGAGAATGTAGATAAAGGTCCCATCCTTATATCTGAAATCGCACAGGAAAAAAATATCTCTATCAAATTCCTGGAAAATATATTACTGGAATTGAAGAATGCCGGCATCCTTGGCAGTAAAAAGGGAAAAGGTGGCGGTTACTACCTGATGCGCGCTCCCAAGGAGATTGCATTGGCAAAAATCATCCGCCTGCTGGACGGTCCTATCGCCCTGCTTCCATGCGTAAGCCTGAATTATTACGAACGTTGCGAAAACTGCCGTGACGAAGCCGTTTGCGGCCTCAATGAAGTAATGGGGAAAGTAAGGGACTCCGCCCTTAAAATACTGGAGAACAAAACATTAAAAGATATCCTGACCCGGAACTAAGGTCCTGGCTACAGGTACTGTAAGAGCCGGCTGATATGGCCGGCTACCTGCCTGACTACTGCTCCCTCATCTCTCTACATCACCCGGATAACTACAGGGCACCGCTCTTAACTACTTCTGCCCACTACTATTGATTTATTGAAAATAAATCACATATCAAACTCACAATAATACCAGCCACCACAGCGGATCCATAAGAAAGAAATAAATTTTTATCTTATTAGTCTATCTTTTTTATAGGTTTTATGTATTTTTGTTGGAGGAGTGACCGTAATTACTCCGCTGGCACTAGACACATCAATCAATAAGGAAGATCTACATGACAGACATTACCACCGCGCTGGTCAACAAGCCGGTGGAAGAAGCCATACAGTACCTGTTGGAGCAATACCCAGGCGCAGTGGCATTTTCCACCTCATTTGGCCAGGAAGACCAGGTAATAGCAGATATTATCTGGCGTAACCACTTGCCGGTTAGAGTTTTTACCCTTGACACGGGCCGCCTTTTTCAGGAAACATACGATGTAATGGACCTCACTATGGCCCGTTATAAGCAACCTGTAGAAGTGTATTACCCGGAAACCGCTGCCATCGAAAAACTATTAGCCGCCAAAGGACCCAACAGCTTTTATGAATCAGTGGAAAATCGCAAGGAATGTTGCGGCATCCGCAAAGTAGTTCCGCTTAACAGGGCACTGGAAGGTGTAAAAGTATGGATCACCGGCCTCAGAGCAGAACAGTCTGATAACCGGCAGGGCATGGAAACACTGGAATGGGATGAACATCGCCATCTCTACAAATACAATCCACTGATCCACTGGGGCTTTGATGAAGTACTGGCCTACCTGGAACAACATAAAGTACCCTACAACAAGCTGCACGACAAAGGCTTCGTTAGCATTGGCTGCGCACCTTGTACACGCGCCATCGAACCGGGAGAACACCCGCGCGCCGGCCGTTGGTGGTGGGAACAATCACAGAAAGAATGCGGACTGCACGGATAACCGTTACCGCCCGCCTTCAGCCATTAGAAAATTAGCTTTTAGAATAAATAATTATAGTCCATGACTAATCAAATAAATTGGGAGTTTCCACAGGCACTGGAAGATGAAGCAATTTACATCCTTCGCGAAACCGTAGCACAGTTCGAGAAACCAGTGCTGCTGTTTTCCGGCGGAAAAGATTCTATCACACTCGTACGACTTGCACAAAAAGCTTTTTACCCCGGTAAAATTCCTTTTGCTTTATTGCATGTGGATACCGGACATAACTTTCCGGAAACCATCGCCTTCCGTGACTGGCTTGTCAATTCACTGGGACTGGATATTATCGTGAGAAATGTACAGGACAGCATTGACCAGGGAAAAGTGCAGGAAGAAACCGGCAAATACGCCAGCAGAAATGCCCTGCAAACCGTTACCCTGCTGGATGCGATCGAAGAAGGTAAATTTGATGCCTGCATCGGTGGCGCCCGGAGAGACGAAGAAAAAGCACGTGCCAAGGAAAGAATATTTTCTGTACGGGATGAATTCGGCCAATGGAACGCCAAAATGCAACGCCCCGAATTATTTGATATCCTCAATGGTAAAATTAATATCGGCGAAAACGTACGCGTATTCCCGATCTCCAACTGGACAGAGCTGGACGTATGGAACTACATCGTTCGCGAAAAACTGGAAATCCCCTCTATCTACTTCTCCCATGAAAGAGAAATCATAGAAAGGGATGGTCTCTACTGGCCTTACTCTCCTTACCTCAATACCACCGCTGATGAAGTACCTTATCTCCAGAAAGTACGTTTCCGTACCGTAGGCGATATGACCTGTACTGCAGCCGTTATTTCCGAAGCAGATAAACTGGAAGATATCATCGCTGAAATCATGGAAGCCAAGATTTCGGAACGTGGCGCACGCATAGATGATAAACGCTCAGAAGCTGCCATGGAAAAGAGAAAACAGGCAGGATATTTCTAAAACAGCAGTTAGCTATTAGCTTCTAGCTTTTAGCTTTCCCCACAAGGGCTGCTTTAATTAATTTGAACACATTTTTTGCGGCGGCACTAGCTGCTAACCGCTAAAAGCTAAAAGCTAAAAAAACAATGGAGGTTTTACGTATAGCCACTTCCGGTAGTGTCGACGATGGCAAAAGCACTTTAATAGGCCGTTTATTATACGATACTAATTCTATTCCGCAAGATAAAATGGAGGCACTCCATGCTGCCAGCAAGCGCAAGGGGCTTGACTTTACAGACTTGTCGCTGTTGACAGACGGGCTGGTAGCAGAACGTGAACAAGGCATCACCATCGATGTGGCGCACATTTACTTCTCCACTCCTACCCGCAAATACATTATCGCTGATACCCCCGGGCATATTGAATATACCCGTAACATGGTCACCGGCGCTTCCAATGCCCAGGTATCACTGATTCTCATTGACGCACGCAGAGGAATTGTAGAACAAACCCACCGTCACTTTTTTATTGCCAACCTCCTGCGTATTCCTTACCTCGTGGTATGTGTAAATAAAATGGACCTGGTAGAATACAGTGAAGCACGCTTTAACCAGATAGTGGAAGATTTCCAGCAAATGCTGGACAATGCCGGGTTTAAAGGACAGGAAGTGAAGTTCATTCCTATCTCTTCCCTGTATGGTGAAAATGTGGCTTCCCGCACCGGCGCTATCGACTGGTACCAGGGCACTACCCTGCTGGAATACCTGGAGCAGGTATCTTTTGATCATGAAGACCGCCTTCATCCGGCACGCTTCCCGATACAAAGTGTGATCAGACCCAGAACCACCGAATACCACGATTTCCGTGGCTTTGCCGGCAAAGTTGCCAGCGGCCATTTCACCGTGGGCGATGAAGTAATATCACTGCCTTCCGGAACAAAGAGCCGTATTAAAACCATTGAACAGTTTGAAAAGCAACTAACGGTAGCGCATGCACGTGAAAGTGTAGTGATCACACTGGAAGATGAAATAGACAGCAGCAGAGGTAATATGCTCGTAAAAACAGATGAAGTACCTGCGCAGCTGAAAGAAGTAAACGCTAACATCTGCTGGATGGATCAGCAAAAGCTGGTGTCTGGCAAAACTTATTTACTGCAGCATGGCGTTAACCGCGTGAAAGCAAAAGTGCAGCAGATCCATTACATCACAGATGTAACCAATCATTTTCAAACAGCCAACAAAACAGAAATGGGATTGAACGATATCGGTAGAATTTCGCTGAAAACAGCGGCTCCGGTATTCGCAGATTCTTACCATACCAATCCTGCTAACGGGGCATTTATTCTCATCGATGAGTTTAATAATACCACCGTGGCAGTAGGATTTATTGAGTAATCAGCCATTACTATAAATAGGAAAGCAGCTAAGATGGGATAACTTAGCTGCTTTCCTTTTTGTAAATATGCTTAGATGTTCTTCAGCATATCTTCCGTCATCCGGGCCAGATCATACTCTGGTTTCCAGCCCCAATCCTGACGAGCCTGGCCATCATTAATGCTGTTAGGCCAGCCATCCGCAATCTGCTGACGATAATCAGGCGCGTAAGACATTGTGAAATCAGGAATATGTTTTTGAATCTCTGCACCAATTTCTTTTGGAGAGAAGCTCATGGCAGAGAGGTTATAAGCAGAACGTATGGCAATTTTAGACGCATCAGCCTCCATCAGTTCAATGGTAGCCCTGATCGCATCCGGCATATACATCATCGGAAGGTAAGTGTCTTCAGACAGGAAGCTGGTGTATGTTTTATGCTCTTTTGCTTCATGGAAAATTTCAATCGCGTAATCCGTGGTACCGCCGCCTGGTGCTGATTTATAGCTGATCAGGCCCGGATAACGTAAACTTCTTACATCCACACCGAAGCGGTGGTTGTAATATTCGCACCAGCGTTCACCGGCAAATTTGCTGATACCATAAATGGTAGTAGGCTCAATAATAGTGTGCTGTGGCGTTTCCTCGGCAGGTGAATTAGGACCAAATACCGCGATGGAACTAGGCCAGTATATTTTATCAAGATTTTCCTCTTTCGCAATATCCAGTACATTGAGCAGGCTTTGCATATTGATATGCCAGGCCAGTAAAGGATTTTTTTCACCGGTAGCAGATAAAATCGCTGCCAGCAGGTAGATCTGGGTAATGTTATGGCGGATGACCAATACATGCAACATCTCCTTGTTCATAACATCCAACGACACATAGGGACCTGTTCCTTTCAGTAAATCGTGCTCTTCACGAAGATCCGAAGCGACAACGTTGGTATCTCCATACATCTTTCTTAAAGCCAGGGTCAGCTCTACGCCAATTTGTCCACAGGCACCAATTACCAGAATCTTATCTTTCTTCATACAAAAATATAATTGTAAGCTATTTTTTAAATCGGACCGTAATATTAACGGGTTCGCAGCTATTTCCGTTCATGACATCACAGCGCATGACAATGCTATAACAATAAAAACTACAATGCGTGTTTTGCATCGTTTCTGGATTACAATATTATGACAATTAAGCCAAACGGCACGCTTTACGCTGCCTGCCTTTGCGGTAGAATGACTATCTTTGCACCTTCAATTAAATGACCCAATTTTTTTCAAGATATGAAGCATTTAAAATCATTATTCAAAGAGCAATACAACCCTGAAAATTTCTTCCTGATTGCCGGACCCTGTGTAATTGAAGAGGAAGAAATACTGATGACAGTAGCAGAGAAAGTAACGGCTATCTGTAAACGATTAGCGATCCCTTATATTTTCAAAGCATCTTACCGTAAAGCTAACCGTACCAGCGTACATTCCTTTACCGGTATCGGTGATGTAGAAGGACTGGAACTGTTGCAGAAAATAGGTAAAACATTTAACGTACCTGTAACTTCAGATATTCACTCTGCCGCAGAAGCTGCTATGGCAGCCGCTTACGTAGATGTATTACAAATCCCTGCTTTCCTTTGCCGTCAAACAGATATCCTGCTGGCAGCGGCGGAAACAGGTAAAGTGGTGAACGTAAAGAAAGGTCAGTTCCTGAGTGGCGAGTCTATGAAATTTGCCGTAGAAAAAATCAAAGGTGCCGGCAACGATCATATCATCCTCACCGAACGTGGTACCACCTTTGGTTACCAGGACCTGGTAGTGGATTACCGTAACATTCCCATCATGAAACACCTGGGCGAGCCGGTGGTAATGGATTGTACCCACTCTTTACAACAGCCTAACCAGAGCAGCGGTGTAACAGGTGGTAACCCGCAAATGATCAGTACCATTGCCAAAGCAGCCATTGCTACCGGTGCAGATGGCCTGTTCATAGAAACACATCCTGATCCTTCCAAAGCTAAATCTGATGGAGCTAATATGCTGCGTCTGGATCTGCTGGAAGAACTGCTCGAGAAATTAGTAGAGATCCGTAAAGTAGTGCGCTAAGCGTAAAAAAAGCATAAAATACAAAGCCGCTGCAGATTGCAGCGGCTTTGTATTTTATGCTTTTTTTTTCCGTAAATTCATGAAACACAAAACTCAGCTCACTATGATTAGTATTCACGAATTAAAATCAGGTGATACCGTTATCACAAATTTCGGAGGCGCGGAAAAAGAAGGAAAGATTTTACAGGTAGATCATGAAGATAAGAAAGTGCTGGTGGCTACGGATGAAAATGAGTACTGGTACGATCTCGACAACCTTTTACCCATTCATTTAACGGAAGCAACCCTGTTAAAGCTGCAGTTCCATAAAGACGAAGCGGCGTCTTCTTCATCAGGAGGGACCCTGTATGTAAGAGGCCCTTTTTCTGTCCGCTGGTTTGAGACAGGACATAAGCCCCTCATACAACTGCACTACCGGGATGAAACCCGGAATCTGAATGCGCCTATCACCCTGAATGAGTTACAGAATCATTATCATGGGATGACGCTGTATCACCTGGAATAGCCCGTACTATAAAATAATAAAAGAGGGAGTGAGATTAAGCATTGCTTATTTTCACTCCCTCTTTCTATTTTTCATGTGGTGGGTGGTATTGTGCCATCCTAACACATTAAATTAAAATCACAAATAACGAAGGGGATTCCTTCTGGCATTCTGGATATAATTTTTCATATTCACCCAGAACGCAAGAATCATATATACAATGAGCGGGGACCCCATTGTCAGAAAAGTGGCATAGATGAAAAAGATGCGTATACGGGATGTGGCCACGCCCAGTTTATCTCCAATAGCGGCACAAACACCGAACGCCTTCCATTCCACAAAATCTTTTATCCGGTTCATACACCAAATTTATCAAATTCCGGCTGGAAAACCAAGCAAAAAACGGTAGTGGACACTAACTATTTAGTGGGCTGAATATCAGCATCTTTGCTCCCGGTGGGTGTTTCTGTGCATAAGAAAGCGGCTGTAAACAGGGGAGATAAATTTAATATAATAGTTTTTGATAATTTTTCGGGGAGATAAAAACCTCCCTTTTCCTTGATCTGCTTGTATTTTAAGGAACTGTTAAAGTCAAGGCAGTTTATGCACAGTTCACTATATCTTAAGTATTTAATTTAAAAACTTGTTGTTTTTAGTTAATTTTGCGTGCAATTTTTAACCGCTCTTAAATAATTTTTTTGCCATGGTGTTTGATATTGACATGATTAAAAAAGTGTATGCGGCATTACCGGGTAAGGTGGAAGCAACCCGTAAGATGTTAGGTCGCCCGCTCACGCTTGCTGAGAAGATTTTGTACGCTCATCTGTATGCACCTACTCCCACGCCCTACGAAAGAGGCAAATCCTATGTCGAATTTGCTCCGGATCGCGTAGCTATGCAGGATGCAACTGCCCAGATGGCATTGCTCCAGTTTATGACCTGCGGCCGTGATAAAGTTGCGGTTCCCTCTACTGTACACTGTGATCACCTTATACAAGCCAAGGTTGGCGCTACACAAGATCTTGCGACTGCTATTGACACCAATAAAGAAGTTTACGATTTCCTTTCCTCTATTTCTGATAAGTACGGCATTGGTTTCTGGAAACCAGGCGCTGGTATTATTCACCAGGTAGTACTGGAAAACTATGCGTTTCCGGGTGGTATGATGATCGGTACTGACTCCCACACTCCCAATGCCGGCGGTTTAGGCATGGTAGCGATTGGTGTTGGTGGTGCCGATGCGGTAGATGTGATGGCTGGTTTACCCTGGGAGCTGAAAATGCCGAAACTGATCGGTGTGAAGCTGACAGGTAAAATGAGTGGCTGGACTTCCGCTAAAGACATTATCCTGAAAGTGGCTGGTATCCTCACTGTAAAAGGTGGTACCGGTGCTATCGTGGAATACTTTGGTGAAGGTGCTGATAGCCTGAGCGCTACCGGTAAAGGTACTATCTGTAACATGGGTGCTGAAATCGGCGCTACCTGTTCCCTCTTCGCGTACGACAGCAAAATGGCTGACTACCTGAAAGTGACCAGCAGAGCTGATGTTGCTGCCCTGGCTGACGGCGTTAGAGAACACCTGCGTCCGGATACCGAAGTATATTCAGATCCTGCCAAATACTACGACCAGGTAATTGAAATCAACCTGGACGAACTGGAACCTTATGTAAACGGTCCGTTCACACCGGATCTGGCATGGCCTATCTCCAAATTTGCACAGGCTGTGAAAGAAAACAACTGGCCTGAGAAACTGGAAGTAGCCCTGATCGGTTCCTGCACCAACTCTTCCTACGAAGATATTTCCCGCTCTGCTTCCCTGGCACAACAAGCCATCGACAAGCAACTGGATATGAAATCTGAATTCACCATCACTCCCGGCTCTGAACTGGTACGTTTTACCATCGAAAGAGACGGTTTACTCAATACTTTCGACCAGGTTGGTGGGGTAGTACTGGCAAACGCCTGCGGTCCCTGTATCGGTCAGTGGGCACGTCATATCGACGACCCTACCCGCAAGAACTCTATCATCACTTCCTTCAACCGTAACTTCGCGAAAAGAAATGATGGTAACGCTTCTACCCACGCATTCGTAGCTTCTCCGGAAATTGTTACCGCTTTGGCCATTGCAGGTGATATCACCTTCAACCCACTGACAGATAAACTGAAGAACAAAAACGGCGTAGAAGTGATGCTGGATGAACCAGTAGGTTACGAACTGCCGGTGAAAGGCTTTGCTGTAGATGACGCTGGTTACCAGGCGCCGGCTGCCGATGGTAGCAGTGTTCAGGTAAAAGTATCTCCTACCTCCGACCGTCTGCAACTCCTAGCACCATTCTCCGCCTGGGAAGGTACAGACCTGAAAGGCCTGAAACTCCTGATCAAGGCGAAAGGTAAATGTACAACGGATCATATCTCTATGGCTGGTCCATGGCTGAAATACCGTGGTCACCTGGATAACATTTCCAACAACATGCTCATTGGTGCGATCAACGCATTCAACGATAAAAGCGATACCGTTAAGAATTCCCTCACCGGCGAATATGGTGCAGTTCCTGCTACCATGCGCGACTACAAAGCACATGGTTTTGGTGCAGTAGTAGTAGGTGACGAAAACTACGGTGAAGGCTCCAGCCGCGAACACGCTGCAATGGAACCACGTCACCTCGGCGTTCGTGCTATCCTGGTGAAATCTTTCGCCCGTATCCACGAAACAAACCTGAAAAAACAGGGTATGCTGGGTCTGACCTTCGCTAACAAAGAAGATTATGACTTAATCCAGGAAGATGATACCATCGACATCAATGGTCTGACTTCTTTCACTCCAGGTAAACAACTGACTGTTGTACTTCACCATAAAGACGGCAGCACAGATGAATTCCAGGTAAACCACACGTACAACGAACAACAGATCGAGTGGTTTAAAGCAGGTGGTGCACTGAACGTTATCCGTGCAGAAGCCGCTAAAAAAGCATAGTTAACTATTTAGCATAAATAAAAGCAACGGGCAGAAAGTTTTTTCTGCCCGTTTTCTTTTTAAATTGAGCGCGGAAAAAGAACCCGGCATATGCAAGTATCAGAATTAAGAGCCCCCTGGACCCAAACCAACTTCCCCTACACGGATGATCTGATGTTGATTAACCAGTCCTACGTTACCATGATGATGGCCTACCAGGAGGAGAAACGTCATTACCACGATATCTCGCATATTTTACAGCTGGTATCCTTACAACAAACCTATGCCGATCGTATCCTGGACAATGAAGTGGTCCTTTTCTCCATCTTCTTCCATGATATTATATATAACGCGCAGCGTTCTGATAACGAAGAAATGAGCGCAGCTGCCGCCGTTACACATCTCCGGAAGATTGGCTTTCCGGCAGATAAAACCACTGTTGTAAATGATTTTATAATAGCTACCAAGACACATGTCAATCCGCAGAACGATCCGGACCTGGATTACTTCCTCGACTTCGATCTGCAGATACTGGGTACTTCCCCGGAAGCTTACTGGCAGTACACCCAACAAATAAGACAGGAATACAGTATCTACCCGGACCTTGTATATAAACCAGGCCGTAAAAAGGCATTGCAGCATTTCCTGGAAATGCCGGCCATTTTTCGTACTCCTGTTTTCAGGGAACTGTATGAAGAAAGCGCCAGGAACAACATTCAGGCAGAAATTGACACTTTATAATCAGGATATATGAAACGAATCGTAGTTTTTTGTGGTTCAAGTGCAGGAAAGGACCCCGTTTACCTGGAACAGGCTAAATTACTGGGCGCTGCACTGGCAGAACGCCAGCTTACACTGGTATACGGCGGTGCTAAAGTAGGACTCATGGGAGCAGTAGCAGATGGCGCATTGAATGCCGGCGGACAGGTAATCGGTGTATTACCCCATTTTCTACAACAAAAAGAACTGGCACATGAAGGATTGACGGAACTGATCCTCGTAGATACTATGCACGAACGCAAAACCAAAAYGAATGAATTATGCGATGGTGTAATTGCATTACCCGGCGGGTTCGGCACTATGGAGGAACTATTTGAAATGCTCACCTGGGGGCAATTAGGTCTGCACAAAAAACCTATTGGCCTGCTCAATATCAATGGCTTTTATGATGCCCTGATTGAGCTTTCGAAAACCATGACCAGCAACGGTTTCCTTAAAGCAGAAAACCGGGATATGCTGTTATGCAGTAATGATATCAATGATTTATTGCAGCAAATGGAGCAATACGAGCCACCGGCTAACTCCAAATGGATTTCGCCTGCGCAGAGTTAAATCTCTTTTGCTTTCCACAGTGGCTTCTTCAGGGTAAACCTGCGCACCAGGCTCACCCTGAAATTGCCGGTACCAAATGTCTGATAGGTATGCGGTATCGGCATACCGCTGCGGGTATTCATTCCCACATAGTGTACCCCAGCAAAATAACGGCTGGAATTATAGCCAAGAGAGGCCCGTACAGTATTACTGAATTGTAACCCCACCTTACGGCTGACTTCTCCGCTTTCCAGGTAAAGACTGGTCACATTACCTCCTAAACCTGCTGTGAGAGACAGCGACAAAAAGAAGTGCTGTTGTAATACAAACGTATAGGCATAACCGACATTGGCAGCCAGCGAAGAAATACCTGTTTTATAATAGTGCTCCTCCCGCAGAAAGTTCGTATCTGCCATATTCGAAGGGATCAGGGATGAATCACCCTTTACCCGACCCAGGAACATTTCTCCTCCTACGATAAAGGAGCCGGCACTTTTTTTCTGGTATTCGTTCTGCAGATTTGGTGCACGATAGGAAAAACGTTTGTCGTTGAAAATATACTGCACATTCAGTCCGAAATCTATATTTTTTATGTCAGGCCGCTGGGGATATGGGTTTTGAGCAGCATATGCTTTACCAAATACTTCCTGTGGGTTGGCTACATAATAGCCTTTGTAATATTGTCCGTAGAAATCCACTACTATTTTACGAAGATAAATATGCGATTGCAGATCGATGTATTTTGTCTTGCCATATTTATCATTATGCTGATTAATAAAAGGTAGGTTAAAGCCCAGGTTCAGCCCAATAAACCGGTAATTAGCACCAAATCCAATATTAAAGGGGGTATTGGGTCTGTACAGAATATCTTTTTTCTGTTTCCTGTCAAGGATATCAAATTTTGTGTATTTACGGGAACCATACAGCCGGCCGGTGATATCTTCGGTATGATCTTCTATATAAGCCGTATCATTTTCTGTTTTCAACCACTTCCAGAAGCGGCCCTGAGCCTGCATCTGCGCAGCCCCCGTCAAAAATACGATCAGCCATACTAAAATTCGTAGATTCATAAACGTTGTAGGTTAATTCCGATGTTGATGATCAGGGAAGTTCAACGACTTCCAGGTTCTGAATATTGCCTGCAGCTACCTGAAAGCGCAGGAGCGTTTTAACTTTGTGCCACCCTTGTTGTCCGCATGCACCCGGATTCATATGTAACAAATGCAATGCCGCGTCGGGCATCACTTTCAGAATATGCGAATGGCCACAGATAAAGAGTTTGGGAGGATGTTGTTTCAACTGTTCTTTCACACCGGGGGCATATTTCCCCGGATAACCGCCAATATGTGTCATCATCACCTCTACCCCTTCTACGTTAAACCGCAGTGTTTCGGGATAGCGGATACGGATATCCGCGCCGTCAATATTCCCATATACTGCCCTGAACGGCTTAAAGGCTTCCAGTTTATCCGCCAGTTCCACGTTACCGATGTCGCCGGCATGCCAGATCTCATCCACTTCTTCAAAGTACTTAAATATCTGCGGATGCAAATAGCTATGCGTATCCGACATGAGTCCTATTTTTTTCAAGGGAGAATTATATTAATATTTTTTACTTTGTAGTTATATGTCAAAAGAAAACGCTCATCCTATTACTGCGTGTTTACTTATTTGCTGCCCCGATCGTCCAGGCATAGTAGCTGGCGTATCCCAGTTCCTTTACCAGTTGGGTGCAAATATACTTGATGCAAGTCAACACAGTACCGATCCCCGTGAAGGATTATTTTTTATGCGCATGGAATTCCAGCTGGACCTCCTGGATAAACCAGCGCTGGAAGCTGCTTTCCAGCAGCAGGTAGCTACTCCGCTACTCATGGAATGGAAAATTGATTATAGCGACCGCCGTATGCGGATGGCCATTATGGTATCCGCTTATGATCATTGTTTGCTGGAACTTTTGTGGAGATGGAAAAGCGGGGAACTGCCGGTAGATATTCCGCTCGTTATTTCCAATCACTCCCTGCTGGAAAAGGAATGTAAGGCTATGGAAATTCCGTTCCACTACCTGCCGGTTACCAACGCTACCAAAGCGGTACAGGAAGATGCTGCTATCCACCTGCTGGAAGAACATCAGGTAGATTTTACCGTACTGGCCAGGTATATGCAGATATTATCGCCGCAATTTGTTAGCCGTTATCCACAGCGCATCATCAATATTCATCACTCTTTTTTACCAGCCTTTGCTGGGGCCAGACCTTACCTCAACGCCTATACGAGAGGGGTAAAACTGATTGGCGCTACTGCCCACTATGTGACCAATGAACTGGATGAAGGACCTATTATTGAACAGGATGTGGCCAGGGTAAGCCATAAGCATACGGTAGAAGACCTGGTGATGCTGGGGCGTGATATTGAGCGGCAGGTGCTGACCAGGGCCGTAAAAGCACACGTGAATAACCGGGTGATCCTGCATGGCAACAAGACGATTGTATTCTGATAAAAACAGGGCTGACGAACTTAGCGTTTGTCAGCCCTGAAAATTTACACTTTTCCGCCTTTCATTCTTCATGAACTTAGCCGTTTTTTACCGGCTACAACGATTAATATAGATGATATTACTATCTGACAATAAACTTCGCTAATTTCTTTCCAGCCACCGCATAGGATTCCATGATCCGCATACCGGTATCAAAGTCAAAGCCCATCATCCGGCCCGGTGCATCCTCAATGGATATTTTAGCCACCACCTTACTTCTGTTGGCGGTTTCCACAATCGTAGCTTCTGCATCAATGTAGGAGTTTTTACGTGCTACGCCTACATTAAATCCCGGCTCAATAAAAGTGGTGTGAAAGATCATGGTGTACTTTGCATTCGGAAAATTTCCAGCTTTTAAATCGCCGTTATCATTGAACAGCGAATCAAACTTGGGCTCATACCTGGTGGGGCGATCTTCTTTCCATGCTTTGGCCCAGGTGTCGCCTTTCCCGGCTTCTTTCTTGTTGTACTCTGTTGTTTTTTTACTGATATAATCATCTTCACTGTCTTTACCTACGGACAGATGATCATACGTAAATTCAACATTGAGTTCTTTCTGATCTTTCAGGGTAGCGAGGTCTCCGTCTACCAGTTTAATTTTTTGCGCCATTGCGGGGATGCAAAGCGTAGTTAGCAGTACTGTGACTGCCATTTTGGGGAATAGTTGCATAACATACAATTTAAAGCAAAAATATTGAAATTATCTAGATACCCCTCACTCCCGGAAATTTTATTTTATCTTTAAAGAGATGCTACAAACTGCTTTATATCATTATCTCCGCAAGGAATGCGATGCCGTCACCACCGCATATACCACCTTGCAACAGGCGCCCGGCGATGCCGGTGCGATACATGAAATGCGGGTGGGCGTAAAAAAACTGCGGGCTTTTTTTTCGCTGGTAAAGCAACTACCGGATTACTCCTTTGGAGCCGGTAAACATTTGCATACGGTAAGACTCATACAGGCAATAGGCGGAGCTTCCAGGGATACACAGTTACAGGAGAAACACCTTCGGGACTATGAGAAAAAAGTAAAGTGGCGCTTTTCGTTTGCACATTTGTTGCTCAAAAACAAACAGGCCACTGCCGACGAGCTATTGCAAGCTACCATAAAACACTGCTCTCTTAAAAAGTTAGGTTCCCTACCTGAAAATTTTAAGGAAGCCATTGCCGATACCGATCATACTGCGGCTACAACCGCGCTGATCAAATTTCTGCAACAACAACACCAGCATATTACACTGCCTGCCAGCAGAGCCCATCATACTGTTTGGCATGGAGTAAGGAAAGATACCAAGGCATTATATTATCAGCTCACCATACTGGAACAGGTGCTCCCCTCTGCCCACACCGATGTGCTCACCACACATACGAAGAAAGCAGGCGAACTACTGGGGCAATGGCATGATACCAGCGAATTATTGTTATTTACAAAAGCAACGATCACACAACTGAAGAAAGAAAAAATCACCCTACCAGTGAATGCATCTCAACTGGTACAATTACTACAGCTGGATGTGAAGGAGCAACTGGCATTGTGTGCCGCGCAGCTGAGGCAGCTGCTAGCAGTTAGCTTTTAGCTATTAGCCTTTAGCAGTTAGCTATTAGATTATAGCGAATAAGTATCCGCTAAGAGCCATCCGCTATAATCTAATAGCTAACTGCTAAAAGCTAATAGCTAAAACGGTTCCTCT
Organism: Chitinophaga sp. 01L420; assembly: GCF_056399985.1. Taxonomy (NCBI): domain Bacteria; kingdom Pseudomonadati; phylum Bacteroidota; class Chitinophagia; order Chitinophagales; family Chitinophagaceae; genus Chitinophaga; species Chitinophaga sp. 01L420. The sequence goes on along the minus strand of NZ_JBFTSK010000063.1, from coordinate 9,488 downwards.
CCGGAATAAGCCATTACGGTCTCAAAAATGAGGGAGGCCGCGAGTTTGGCAGTACGATTATCGATATCCAATGAAGGATTGAGTTCTGCAATATCAGTACCTGCTACTTTTCCGCTTTGTAAAATTCTGCGGTAGCACTGCAGGAATAATCCCCCGGGCATGATACCGTTATAGGCGGTAGCACTTACACCAGGAGCAAAAGGAGCCGCAAATACGTCCAGGCAGGTAGTCAGATATACTTTATCCACCTGTCCCAGAAAATGCTGAATAGCGGCAAATAAAGTGTCTTTATCCTGCAGGTGAAAGGCATCTGCACTTACATAGGTAGCATCTTCTTCACCGGCGATGTTAAAGAGCTGCCGGGTATTTCCATTCTTCTGAATACCTAATGCCAGGTAATGAAAAGGAATGCCAGCCTGTTTGGCATCCTGTGCCAGTTGCCAGAAGCCAGTACCAGAGCTGGGGCCTTCTTCTCCCGGAATACGGATGTCAAAATGTGCATCAAAGTTAATGAAGCCTATCTTTTGCTGCGGAGCAAATCGGCGTATACCACTGGCATGCCCGTACGTAATTTCATGTCCACCGCCCAGCAACAGGGGCAGATAGCCCGCTGTGAGTATGGCGTTTACGGCTTCACTCAATACCTGCTGTGCATTTTCCAGTTCACCGTTCACACAAAGAATATCTCCTGCATCGAGTAAAATCGTTTGTTCGTTAAAGTGAACCGGGAAGTTGGCAATAGCTTTACGCAATGCTGCCGGACCTTCCGCAGCACCGGTTCTGCCTTTATTACGGCGTACACCTTCATCACTGGCGAAGCCCAGTAACACAACCCCTTTTTCCTCCGGTTGCAGTGCCGGCAGTGGCGCCTGTAACAGGTCCACTACTTTAATGACCTGGTGCCAACGCAGCAGATCGGGTGCGGTACCATCTGTACGACCGGTCCACGAAGTGGCTGCTGTTGGCTGATAGCTATCCTTTGTTATCATAAATTACGATACTAATTCTCCTTTTTTCCATACCATAGCAGGTTTCATCTTACCCTGATAATAAAGTATATCCCGGTAATCACTGGTAGGATATGCCTGCAGATCTGCTGCATATCCGGCTATCAACTGACCCGCATCTTTTAATTGCAATGCAGGGGCTGCTCTTACGGTAAGCGCGGCCAACACTTCTGCTGTGGATAATTTTTCTGCGGCACTCATCACGGCGGCTTGTATCAGCAAATCGCCCATAGGCGCTGATCCCGGGTTCCAATCGCTTGCTATCGCTACACTCGCGCCGGCGTTCAGTAACTTACGCGCCGGTGCATACTGCATCCCCAAACCTAATGAAGCACCCGGCAAAACTACGGCAACTGTATTGGAATTCGCTAGTAAAGCAATTTCTTTTTCGCTACTGGCCTCCAGGTGATCTGCTGATAAGGCACCAGCATTCACCGCTACGGCTGCACCTCCTGCACTAAATTGATCAGCATGTACGGTAGCCACAAACCCCTGCTGCATGGCCTGTTGCAAAAATGCTGCTGCTGCGGACGCAGAAAAGGCCGTTTCTTCAATAAAAATATCTACCCGGTTGCTGAGCTGCTCCTGCTGCAATACCGGCAGTAGTTCGCTTACTATCCATTGCAGATATTCGGTTTCGCTTCCCGCATAATCACGTGGTTTCATATGCGCAGCCAAACAGGTAGAAATAAGTGTAGCTTTGGTATGCATGCCCGCCTGTTGTATGGCGCGCAGCATTTTCAATTCTCCTTCGAGATTAAGTCCATAGCCACTTTTCACTTCAATGGTGGTCACCCCTTCTTTTAAATGCCGGTTGGCACGGGCCACCGTATTTTCGGTAAGGGTAACGATATCGGCTATACGTGTTTTAGTAACGGAATCCCAGATACCACCACCCGCACGCGCTATTTCCAGGTAACTCTTACCAGCTATACGCATGGCATAATCACGGTTACGCGTACCATCATAACAAATGTGCGTATGACAATCTATAAAGCCGGGCAATAATACCAGGGGCGTATCCATGAAAGCGATCTCACTGTCCGGATATTTTTTCAGCAATGACTTGTAGTCTGCAACGGCGATGATCTCTCCGTTGTCCACTACCACACCACCTTTTTCTATCACTGTTAACTGCTCATCCTGCAACGTGCCTTTCAGCGACAGGCCTGTCATTGGCAGGATTTGAGCAAAAGGTCCGAGTAAAGTTTTCATTAGCTATTAGCTTTTAGCCTGTAGCTTTTAGCCTGTAGCGGATAGCTCTCAGCGAATACTTATTCGCTATAGTCTAACTGCTAACTGCTAAAAGCTAACTGCTTAATCAATCTTGATGTTAAATTTTGCGCCCCACTCCTGTGCTTTTTCATATCCGGCATCGGCGTGGCGGAAAATTCCCAGGGCAGGATCATTGAACAGTACGCGGCTCAGGCAGGCGGCGGCACGGTCTGTACCATCGGCCAATACTACCATACCGGCATGCTGGGAATATCCCATTCCTACGCCGCCACCATGATGGAATGATACCCAGGTAGCACCGCCACCGGTATTGGCCATCAGGTTCAGCAAGGTCCAGTCACTTACTGCATCAGAACCGTCTTTCATAGATTCTGTTTCGCGGTTAGGAGAAGCAACGGAGCCACAGTCGAGGTGATCACGACCAATCACAATCGGCGCTTTTACTTTACCGGTTCTCACCAGTTCGTTGAAAATCAAACCTGCTTTTTCACGCTCTCCCATACCCAGCCAGCATATGCGGGCAGGCAATCCCTGGAAGGCCACTTTCTCTCTGGCTTCTTTCAGCCAGTTGATCAGGTGGGTATTTTCCGGAAATGCTTCTATCAGCGCCTGGTCAGTAGTATAAATATCTTCCGGATCGCCGGAGAGGGCAACCCAGCGGAAAGGTCCTTTTCCTTCACAAAACAGCGGACGGATATACGCCGGTGTGAATCCCGGGAAGTTGAATGCGTTGGCTTCTCCCCCTTCACGGGCAAATTCACGCAGGTTGTTGCCATAATCAAACGTTACGGCGCCTTTCTGTTGCATTTGCAACATGAAGCCGACGTGGCGTGCCATGCTTTTGAGCGACAATTCGCGGTAGGCAGCTGCATCTTTTTTACGCAGGTCCAGTGCGGCTTCCAGCCTCATGCCATTGGGCACGTAGCCATTCAGCGGATCATGTGCGGAAGTCTGATCGGTGAGGATATCAGGTATGATATTATCTTTCAGCATGCGTTCCAGCATATCACCGGCATCACTTACCAGACCAATAGACAATGCTTCCCCTTTCGCCTGTGCGTCCCGGGCCCATTGAATGGCTTCTTCATAAGAATACGTCATGCGATCGATGTAGCGGGTATCCAGTCTTTTCTGAATACGGGTAGGATCGATATCCGCGCCAATAAATACGGCGCCGGCCATGGTGGCCGCCAGTGGCTGTGCACCACCCATACCGCCTATACCTGCTGTCACCAGCAGTTTGCCGGCGAGACTGCCATTAAAATGTTGTCTGCCGCATTCCATAAAGGTTTCATAGGTTCCCTGCAGGATCCCCTGAGTACCGATATAGATCCAGCTACCAGCGGTCATCTGACCATACATCATCAGGCCTTTGGCGCGCAGTTCATTGAAGTGTTCCCAGGTAGCCCATTTGGGTACCAGGTTACTGTTGGCCAGCATCACGCGTGGCGCCTGCGGATGTGTGCGGACAATACCTACAGGTTTACCGGATTGCACCAGCAAGGAATGATCCTCGTCCAGCTCCAGTAATATTTCTATAATTTTTTGCAGTGATTCCTTGTTGCGGGCGGCCTGGCCGATGCCACCGTATACCACCAGTTCATCGGGGTTTTCGGCTACTTCTGCATCGAGGTTGTTGAGCAACATGCGTAAAGGCGCTTCGGTTTGCCATGATTTGGCATGCAGCTGTGCACCACGCGGCGCTTTATAATGCGGGTGAGCTGCATATGTTTTAATAAAGTCCAAACTGGTCATTATAAAGTCCGTTTAAGTTGAGTTGATGTTGGGCCGCAGCTTCGTTGGCTACGCGCACCAGTGACTGGTCAGTGATGATACTGTGCAGCGCAGCAATATCGTAAGCGAAGATGCGATCTTTGGTAGCAAAGCTTACCTTCTCCCGGGTATACTGATGTACCGCTTCCAGCACAGGACTGGATTTCAGCGGGCGGCGGAAATCCACTGCCTGTGCAGCATACAACAATTCTATCGCCAATATATATTCGAGATTGCCAATTACCTGGTTCAGTTTACGACCACTGATAGATCCCATGGATACATGATCTTCCTGGCCAAGGGAAGTAGGCACGCTATCTGCGCTGGCAGGGAAACACAGTGTTTTATTTTCTGTTACCAAGGCGGCAGTGGTATACTGCGGGATCATAAAACCGGAGTTCAGACCGGCGTCCTGGATGAGTAATTTTGGCAATCCATATCTCCCTTCAATCATCATATAACAACGCCTGTCGGAGATATTACCAAGTTCCGCAGCAGCCACAGTAGCATAGTCCAGCGGTAAAGCCATCGGCTGACCGTGGAAGTTACCCCCACTGATGGTGTCTTCTGCACTGAAAATAATAGGGTTATCCGTAACGGCATTCAGTTCAATAGTGGTGAGTTCCTGCATGTGTTGCCAGGCCGTACGTGAGGCACCATGTACCTGTGGCATACAACGCAGGGAATAAGGATCCTGTACGCGGCCGCAGTCCACATGAGAAGACATGATCTCTGAATTTTCCAGCAATGTCTTCAAACGGTGCGCTACCAGCTGATTGCCGGGAAACGGACGGATGGCATGTAAGCGTGGATCAAAAGGTTTGGCGGTACCCATCAGTCCTTCGAGGGATAAAGCGCCGATAATATCCGCTGCTTCCAATGCATTGTGCAGGCGTTGAACTGCCTTCACTGCAAACGACAGGATGAACTGTGTACCGTTGATCAGTGCCAGGCCCTCTTTAGGGCCGAGTACAATCGGTACGATGCCTTCCTGCTGCATCATGGCGGCCGTATCTGTTTTTTGTCCTTTATACCATACATGTCCCAGGCCAATCAGAGGCAGAAACAGATGCGATAAAGGCGCCAGATCGCCGGATGCGCCCACAGAGCCTTTTTCAGGCACCAGTGGCGTTACTTTATGATCAATATGCCAGATAATGCGTTCCAGGGTAGCCAATGCTGCGCCTGAAAAACCTTGTGCCAATGCATGCACTTTGGTGRTAAGCATAATGCGGGCAATTTCTTCCGGAATAGGTTCTCCTACGCCTACACTATGGCTTTGCAGGATATTATACTGCAGGGCGCGGGTATCTTCTTCCGAAATTTTGGTATCACACAAGGGACCGAAGCCAGTGTTAATACCATATACCGTAGTATGCTGTGCTACGATAGTTTGTACATACCCGAAGCTGGTTTGTACGCGTGTAACTACTTCCGGTACCAGTATGCCTTTCATTTTGCCGGCCGCAATATCAATGGCGGTGGCTACAGTGAGTTGGTCTATACCGTACTTAAAAATATCACTCATGGTCAGTCAATTTTTCTGGTGTATGAAGGATTATAGTTGTTTCTTAATTCTTTCTGATAAAGAAGTTTGTTGCACTGATTGTTCAATTTGTGCAATGGCGGCCAGCACCTGCTGGCTTTGTTTATTTTCCATGACCAGTTCGTTCATGGCTTCGGTGATAGCGTCCCAAACGGGTTGTATCTGTTGCAGAAGTTCTTCACCTTTTTTGGAGAATGCCACGAGTTGACGGCGGCCGTCTTCTTTGCAGGGCGTAGTTTTCAGCAGTCCTTTCTTTTTCAGGTTGGTGACCATCTGGCTAACGGCCGAATGGGAAATTTCCAGTTGTTCTGAAATGTCTATCATGGGTACCGGCTGTTGCTTTGACAACAGGTAGAATACCGGGAACCAGCTGGCATCAAAGGGAATCCCCGCCTGTTCGTATACTTTATTCACTTCCATGAGGAAGTATTCACTCAGGCGGCGCAGGCGGCTGCCAAAAACAAGATAGCCTAATGATGGATAAAATGACATGAGGAAGAATTACAAATTAAGAATTACGGAATAGTAGGGAGATATCATCGAATGTTATTATATATCCTTACAACAGCTATCGATATTATATAAGCACTTATACAATATTACGAAAGAAAAATGGAAATATTATAACAGTCGACATATTATATAAGCACTTATACAATTTTATAAAAGAAAAACGAAAAACGCAGGTTAGCAGCTAATATCCGCTAAGATCTTCCTGCCCTTCGTAATTCTCAATTCGTAATTCTTTACTTGGCTGTTTGTTTCTTTTTGATATCAAACCAAAGGGGGGAAGTATCGGTTACATCGCCATTATAGTTAATGGAGAGTTCTTCACCTTTTTTGATATCACGCCGGGTGATGATGCTCATGGTTTCTTCAGTGAAGTCCATTTCATACTCACAGTTCGGGTGATAATCGTGGTTGTAGATAGAACAGAAGCCTAAAGCCACACAAGAACGGGTTTCTTTCGCACCCCAGAGGAAAATATAATTATGGAGTCTTGTTTTATCCACAATTTCAGTATCATCGTAAGAGAGAACCAGCACGGGTGAAGTCTCTATTCTTGTTCCGGCCGGGATCTTTTCTTTTGTATAGACTCCTCTGCCTCTTCCCTTAGACTTATCAATGTACAAGTACGGCTTTATCATAGCTCAATTTCAAATAAAAGAAGACGTAAAGTAAAGTTAAAGGAAGAAGTTATCAAAATCATGTTTAAAAAATTTAGGTTTGCGGCCCGGAAATTATTTTTTTTGCCTATTATCAAGTAGTATATATGATCAATTATAACCCGAAAGAATGGTTTACGTTTATTTTTCGCATTCATAAAGCGGACACGGTCAGGAAGCTGTTTCCCATGTTCATCGCGCTTTCTGTCTATTCAGCTTTTATAGCCTGGCTGGAGCTGGAGGTATGGAAACTATCGGCCAACAGTGAAATTTCCAAGATATCGTTGATGCATGGATTGCTGAGTTTTGTGATTTCCATGTTGCTGGTATTCCGTACCAATACCGCATATGACCGTTGGTGGGAAGGTCGCCGGCAATGGGGCGCCCTTGTCAACAGCAGCCGCAACCTGGCGATGAAGATACAGGCGATGTTACCTGCAGACAACCAGGCGGACCGGTTATTCTTTAAAGTGATGATTCCGAATTTTGCCTATGGACTGAAGAATCATCTGCGGAAAACCTACCTGCATGACGAAATGGAAACCATTCCGGGAATGGAGCCACAGCACATGGACATCAGTAAGCATGTACCTAATCAGCTGGCCCAGCTGATTACCGGCAAAACCATGGAACTTTACCGCAACGGGCAATTGACGGGAGATCAGTTGATTTTGCTGAACCCGGAGTTACAGTCTTTTGCTGACGTATGTGGCGCCTGTGAGCGTATTAAAAATACGCCTATCCCCTTCTCCTACAGCGTTTTTATTAAAAAATTTATATTCTTTTATGTGATGTCCATGCCATTTGCCTATGTATTCAGTCTGGGGTATCTGATCATCCCGATGATTGTGTTCATCTTCTTTGTACTGGCGAGCCTGGAACTGATTGCAGAAGAAATTGAGGATCCGTTTGGCAAAGACGCCAATGATCTGCCCATAGATACTATTTGCAGCAATATCCGGCTGCATGTATCAGAATTATTATAACGACTGTCCCGGCAGCGTCCTATTTTAACTTATTTTCGCAGATAGAGGCAATTTGTACATGGAAAATGAAGCTTTACTRGAAAAATTCCAGACACTGACAGAAGAAAAGAATTACCGCGAACTGTCAGTATATCTGGACGACCAGCTGATAACGGATATAGCCGAACTGATTCACGAAGATCCTGATGAAGCAGATATCATCATTAATAACCTGTCGATCAGCAGAGCGGCAGCGGCTTTTCGTATCCTGGACTTTCCATTGCAGGAGGATGTTATCCGCACTTTATCAGCCGCGAAAATAGCGGAGCTCATGAATGAGCTACCGGCGGATGACCGTACAGCCTTCCTGGAAGAGCTTCCGAGTGAGGCGGTAAAAGAACTGATCAAGCTGCTCGACCCGGAAGAGCGCCGGATTACCCTCTCTCTCCTTGGTTACAAGGAAAACAGTGTGGGTCGTATCATGACGCCCGATTACATTGCAGTGCGGGAAGAGTGGACAGTGAAAGAGGTACTGGATTATATCCGCGAACATGGTAAGGATAGTGAAACGATTGACGTAATATATGTGATTGACGAAAAGGGACACCTGCTGGATGACTTCCGGATCAGGGAGTTCCTGCTCGTATCTCCGGATACCGTGGTGCATACCCTGATGGATGACCGGTTTGTGTCGCTCCATGCCAACGATGACCAGGAAGAGGCCATACAGGTTTTCCGGATGGAAAACAGGGTAGCCTTGCCCGTAGCAGACGATCAGGGCATATTGCTGGGTATTGTGACCATCGATGATATGTTGTGGATCGCCAACGAAGAACATACAGAAGATATTCAGAAGATAGGTGGTACCGAGGCCCTGGATGAACCATATCTCGATATGCCTATCCTGAAACTGATTAAAAAGCGTGTAGGCTGGCTCGTAGTATTGTTTATCGGAGAAATGCTGACCGCAACTGCCATGGGCTTCTTTGAAGACGAAATTGCCAAGGCGGTAGTGCTGGCACTCTTTGTTCCACTCATCATTTCCAGTGGAGGTAACAGCGGCTCACAGGCTTCCACCCTTATTATACAAGCCATGGCCCTCGGTGAAATCACAGTAGGTGACTGGTGGCGCGTGATGCGCCGGGAAATCATTTCCGGCTTGATCCTGGGCGGAGCACTGGGCTCCATTGGCTTTATACGTATCCTGCTCTGGAATACTTTCTTCCACACTTATGGCATACACACCGTCCTAATAGGCGCCACAGTAGGCATTTCCCTGGTAGGCGTGGTACTCTGGGGTACCCTTTCTGGCTCTATGCTGCCATTGGTATTAAAGAAATGTGGTGCGGATCCGGCCACGTCTTCTGCTCCCTTTGTGGCCACCCTGGTGGATGTTACCGGGTTACTGATCTACTTTACAGTAGCGTATACTTTGATGAAAGGAATCTTGTTATAGCTTTTAGCCATTAGCTTTTAGCTTTTAGGAAATGCAGCGAAGAAGATGTTATATGATCTTCGCTGCATTTCCTAAAAGCTAAAAGCTAATGGCTAAAAGCTCCTAATAACATATCTCCTTTAACGTTGTTCCGTCTTTATTCTTTCTCACTATAAACAACCGGTCATATTCATTCTCCCCGATAGAATCCGTATGGGGCTTGGCTCTCAGGCTATGCAAAATGGGGATAATGGTATTGGAATGACCTACTACCAGTATACGTTTGCCCCAGTCTTCATGCCGGGTTACCTGGTAAATAAAGGATTCGCCACTGGTATCGGCGGCATAGAAGCAGGCAGG
>NZ_JBFTSK010000062.1:0-43752 GCF_056399985.1 Chitinophaga sp. 01L420 | reverse complement strand
GGTGATTGGGTGGTAAATGAACTAGTGGATGTGAAGCCCAATAATGTGGTTTTTACGGCATCGAAAGAAGGTCCGATGGAGAAGCATATTTACGCTGTTAACTATGCAAAAAGTCAGAAAGCAACCCCATATGTTCGCCTGGACAACGCTGCCGGCTGGCATGATGCACAGGTAAGCAGTGATGGTAGCTATGTGCTGGATACCTACAGCTCCGGCACCACACCTTATGTTGCGAGAGTGACAGCTACTTCCGGCAAATGGGAACAAGCTATTATCACTGCTGCAGATCCGCTGAAGGATTTTCAACGCCCACAAATCAGACCGGTAACACTGAAGGCCGATGATGGTACACCTTTGTATGGTAAACTGATATTACCCGTGAATTTTGATTCTACCAAAACATACCCGGTAATTGTATACCTGTATAATGGTCCGAATGTGCAGTTGATCCGTAATACTTATCCCTACAGCGGTAACCTGTGGTATGAATATATGGCCCAGCATGGCTATGTTATCTTTACCATGGATGGCCGTGGCAGTGATAACCGTGGTATGGCTTTCGAGCAGGCTACTTTCCGTCAGTTAGGTACTGTAGAAATGAATGATCAGCTACAAGGAGTCGCTTATCTTAAATCACTGCCTTACATCAATCAGCAGAAAATGGGCGTACATGGCTGGAGCTTCGGAGGATTTATGACCACGTCCCTGATGTTGCGCCATCCTGGTGTGTTTCAGGCAGCTGTAGCCGGTGGGCCGGTGATCGACTGGAGCATGTATGAGATCATGTATACAGAACGCTATATGGATACGCCCCAGGAAAATCCGGAAGGCTATGCCAATGCTAATCTTCTCACAAAAACTAAAAACCTGCAGGGGCACCTGATGTTGATTCATGGTACCAACGATGATGTAGTGGTATGGCAGCATTCCATTAATTTCGTGAGAGCTTGTGTAGATAATGAAGTGCAATTGGATTATTTCGTATATCCGGGACATTTACATAATGTGCTGGGGAAAGACAGGGTACACCTGATGCAGAAGATAACGGACTATTTTGATGCAAAGCTGAAATAACAGCTATTAGCAGTTAGCTTTTAGCTGTTAGATAAATAAGGATAATAATGAAGCGGAGATCATATTTGATGCAAAGCTGAAATAACAGCTATTAGCAGTTAGCTTTTAGCTGTTAGATAAATAAGGATAATAATGAAGCGGAGATCATATTTGATGCACAGTTGAAATAGCAGCTATTAGCAGTTAGCTTTTAGCTGTTAGATAAATAAGGATAATAATGAAGCGGAGATCATATTTGATGCACAGTTGAAATAGCAGCTGTTAGCCATTAGCTGTTAGCAGTTAGATTAAAGCGGAGATCATAGCGAAAAGTTAATATTCGCTGTTATCTTCGCTTCATTATTTTATGCTACTTGCGATCAGCTTACCTAAAACAGTATACAATGAAATATTTATTCCTGGCGATGGGCCTTTTATCATTTTCTACATTAACGGCGCAGCAGAAAAAGCACAAGGTATTATTCATCATTGCAGACGGGATACCGGCAGATGTGATTGAATCGCAGCCAACACCAAATCTGAAGCGTATTGCCAGGGAAGGAGGGTATTGCAGGGCTTATGTAGGTGGAGAAAAGAACGGGTATTCACAAACGCCCACTATTTCTGCCGTTGGTTATAATAGTTTGCTGACCAGCACCTGGGTCAACAAACACAATGTATGGGATAATGATATTGCGGCGCAGAATTATTCGTACCCCAGCATTTTCCGTTTTTTTAAATCGGCTTATCCGGGAGGCACCACTGCTATTTTTTCTACCTGGCTGGATAACAGAACGAAGTTAGTGGGAGATGGCTTACCTCAAACCGGTAGTTTACATATAGATCATGCGGTAGATGGCCTGGAACATGATACGGTGCAGTTTCCGCATGATAAAGACAGCTGGTATATACATCAGATAGATGAAACGGTAGCTGCTAAGGCAGCGGAGTATGTAAAAAGTGATGCACCGGATATGACCTGGTTGTACCTGGAATACAGTGATGACATGGGGCACCGTTATGGTACCGGCGCCAGAATGGATACCGCCGTGCGTATGACAGATGATATGGTTGGTAAGATCTGGGATGCAATGGAATACCGCCGTCAGCATTTTAATGAAGACTGGCAGATCTATATTACCACGGATCATGGCCGGGATGCCAAAGGAGGCCATGGGCATGGAGGACAATCGGACCGGGAGCGTACTACCTGGATTGTTACCAACGCCAAAGGATTGAATACTTATTTTAAAACAGCACAACCGGGCATTGTAGACATTCTGCCTTCTATTGCGCGGTTTATGAATATTAAAATACCTGTTGAAAATGCCCGCGAACTGGATGGTGTACCGCTTACTGGTGCTATTTCACTGGCACAGCCTACAGCTATTGTAGCAAAGGATATGTTGCAGGTAGGGTGGAAGTCGTACGATAAAAAAGGCAAGGTGAAAATATGGGTGACCACCACCAATAACTACAAGACTGGTGGCCATGATACGTATAAATTGCTGGGAGAAGTACCTGTATCGGCAGAAAAGGCGGAATTGAGTATAAAAGATGTTCCTGCCGGGTTTTATAAGATTGTGCTGGAGGCGCCGTTGAATACCGTCAACCGTTGGGTGGTGCAGCAACCACAAAGCTAAAAGCAGCAGACAAAAAGCAAAAAGCTATTTTCCCGAAGATATCCTGGAAAATAGCTTTTTGCTTTTTGTCTGCTGCTTTTAGGCTAAATATGGCTTTACGCAAACGCTTGCGCTGATAACGCAAGCGTTTGCGTATACGTAATGTTAAAAAAATCATGTAGAATCGTTGTAGCAATTAATCAGAAAGTGAACTAAGCTCGAAAAGCAGCAATTATAGACAGCGAACAATGAAGTCGAATAACCTGTGCCACGGTCACCTGCTGTGGCAAGGTTATCGATAAGAAGATGCCTCAGCGGTTATGAATCACCAGTTGTGACTCCATGATGGTGCGTTGATAATCGTTTAATGCGTGTTCTCCATTCAGGAGAGACAGTAGCATATTGGTAGCCGCCTGCCCTTGCTCGTAAGGGAACTGCTCAACAGAAGCAGCAGGAGGAAAAGCCGTATAACCGCTTACCGGTGTATTGGCGTAAGATACAAAAGTTATATCCTTATTTATTTCCAATTTTTGTTTTATGGCATATTGTACTGCGTCCATGGCTACATAGTCATTGAATGTAACGATGGCAGTTACTTTCCTTTTCAGCGACAGCAGGTACTCCATGGCTTCCTCTGTACCGGCAGCGGTAAGGTCAGCATTAACGATCAGTTTAGGGTCGTATTTGAGGCGATGTTTGTGCAGCGCCCTGCTATAGCCTGCCGCGCGTTCCTTGCTGGCCACCATGGTTTCCGGGCCATTGATCATGCCTATTACGCGGTGACCTTGTTTTAACAGAAAATCTACTGCCTGCACTGTGCCGGATTCCAGGTTACAGGAAACGGAGTGCATATTGGGGAGATCAGGAATGCGATCGAAGAATACTACCGGAATGCGCGCCTGCTGCAGCATTTCAAAGTGTTCGTAGTTGCTGGTGTTTTTTCCGATAGACACAATGCATCCGTCTACCCGGTGTTGTTTCATGCTCTGGATGATCTGTTTTTCGCGGGCTTCGTCATCGTGCGATTGCCCTAGCAGTACCGTATAGTTGTTGCTGTACGCAGTGTCTTCAATGCCGCTGATAGCGCTGGCAAAGAATGCCTCCGACAGCTCCGGTAAAAGGATCCCGATGGTGAAGGTTTTGCCCTGTTGGAAATAGATAGCTGTTTGATTACGTTCATAATTCAGCTCAGCGGCCAGTTCTTTTACCCTGGTTTTGGTTCTTAAACCTATACTGTGATGATCATGTAACGCTCTTGATACCGTAGATACAGAGATGTTCAGCCTTTTTGCAATTTCCTTTATTGTTGGTTGACCCGAAGAAACCACCTTTCTCATACATTTCAGCAATTAATAGAAAATAGATACAGCGTTATACTCTGCCGGACAAGTTACTTAGATATTAGAAAACATTAACTTTTTTTTATGAATAATGCGTATTTAACAGGCATGGCATAATTTTCTCTCCATTCTGGTGAAGACTTCCATATTTTCTAACACTTTTCTAACGAACTGATGGGTGCTTCGGCCTGTTATTTGCTATATAGCGGATACCTCCATTGTATCCCTTATTAATCATATATAGTTATTTGTTAGATTATTAAAATATAACATTTTTATGAGAGTAGCACAACTAGCCTTGCCGGTAGCTTTAGTAACCATTTTCGCATCCTGTTCCGCTCCGAGAAAATTAAGAGAGTCACAAGCCAGGAATGCTCAACTGGATAGCCTTTACCGAGCTACATATGGTAAGCTGAGAACTTGCGAAGAAGACGCCGCCCGCGCCGCCGCTTCGTATAAAGATAAAGTAACGAATCTGACAGAACAGCAACAGCAGTTAAAATCCAACAACTCACAGATGCTGGATCATCTGAAAGAATTGTCTGTTATCTCCAGTTCACAGGCAGAAAGTATTAAAAAATCACTTGATAATATTGGCGCCAAAGATGCCTATATCAAGGACCTGCAATCCGCTATTGCCCGTAAGGATTCCCTGAACATGCAGCTGGTAATGAACCTGAAGGGTGCTATTGGTAATATGGATGATAAGGACATTAATATTAAAGTAGATAAAGGTGTGGTATATATAGATATCTCTGATAAACTGCTGTTTAAAAGTGGTAGCTATGATATCAATGAAAGAGCAAAAGAAGTGCTGGGTAAAGTTGCCAAGGTGCTGATTGCGCAGCCGGATATCGAATTTATGGTAGAAGGTCACACGGATAATGTGCCTTACCGTCCTAATGTATTACTGGACAACTGGGATCTGAGTGTGAAAAGAGCTACTTCGGTAGTGCGTATACTGCAGAACCAGTATAACATTCCGCCAGCACGTATGACTGCTGCGGGTAGAAGTGAATACTTACCTGTTGCTTCCAATGATACACCAGAAGGTAAAGCAGCGAACCGCAGAACAAGGATCGTGATATTGCCTCAGCTGGATCAGTTCTTCAAATTACTGGAGAAACCAGCGAACTAAGTGTACAGATAAAGATAAAAGCGTAAAGCAGAAAGCTATTGTGGCGAATGATCATATACTTTGATCATTCGCCACAATAGTTTTTTGCTTTTCTTATATTTGCGCGCATAAATGATAAGTTTGCTATGAATGAACCTATGTTTTGTGATCCGGTAAGTGGTGTTTGTGAGATTCCGGGTCGTGCTGTTACAGATACCCGGGTAACGAACGGATTAGCCTCTGCTGATAAACCCATTAAGCTCGTTTATTTTACGGATCCTATCTGCTCCACCTGTTGGGGGATAGAGCCGCAATGGCGCCGGTTAAAACTCGAGTATGGGCATGTGCTGGATATCAGTTATCATATGGGAGGATTGTTGCCTTCCTGGGATGTATACAGTTCCGGTGGCATCAGTGGTCCATCCGATGTGGCCCATCACTGGGATGAGGTGAGTTTGCATTACCAGATGCCCATTGATGGTAATGTTTGGCTGGAAGATCCTTTACCTTCTTCTTATCCACCTTCTATCTGGTTTAAAGCGGCGCAGCAGCAGGATAAGCATAGAGCGGTGATTTTTTTACGGCGTATGAGGGAGTTGTTGTTTATGGAAAAGCAGAATATCTGTAAGCCGGAGCCGGTATTGAAATCTGCTGCTTTTGCAGGGCTGGATATATTACAGTTGCAGGCAGATTTTGACAACACAGCGGCAGGGTTGTTTGAAGCGGATCTGGCATTGGGAAAACAATTAGGTGTGCGTGGGTTTCCTTCTGTCTTTTTTATAGATAATACCGGCCGGTCAGAACTGGTATATGGTGCCAAACCCTATACGGTATTTACGACTGCTTTACATAAGCTCATGCCGGAAGCACGGGCACGGACCTACGCTATGGGGTTGGAATTATTTTCTTATTTTCCAACGCTTACCACCAAAGAATTTGCAGTATTAAATGATCTCTCTTTTGATGCTGCCGAAACAACGCTACGTGGCTATCAGGAGGAAAATAAGGTGTGGGTAAATACGATTGCCAGTGGCCAGTTGTGGGCGCTGACTGCGTCTTTATAATTGTGGTGGCTGAGGGCCTGTTGCAGGTTTTTTCTTACCAAAAAAGTAGGATACGCTTAGCATGGCATAACGGGCAAGTATACTATTCCGCTGCTGTTCTATGTAGGTAAATGTTTGCATGGTCAGCAGCGCCTGGTTTTCTCTGAACAGGTCGTATACATATAACTTCACCTGCAGGCTTTTATCGGGCAAACAGGTTTTGGAGATCCAGGTGTTTACTACTACATATTGCTGTCGCTGACTGGTATTATTGTAGTATGTAGTGCCTACCCCAAAGTTAATATTGAAAGGGAGATAGGTATTGGCTGACAGGGACAGGTTGTAATTGAGGTAATCATAATACGCATTGTCCTGGATAGAGTAGGAGTTGCCGTTATACATTATACAAAACATTCCTTCCAGCTCCAGCAGTTTTTTGTAAGTCCAGGAACCGGTGAGGAACTGCATGCTGCCAAAGTTTGACGTAGTATTTTTAAGTTGGTTGACAAAGGTGTTGGTGTGACTGAAATTGTATCCCAGCGTATAATTCAGGGTGATACCGGATTTATTGAACCGCTTGCCAAGCGTTATATCCTGGTTAATACTATAGGTGCCATTTACGTTAATGGGTCGGCTGATTTGTCTTCCGGAGGAATCAGAGTAGATAGTTTGCGTTGCCACATTTTCGGGAATATCTATACTCAGATTGGTACCGAAAGTAAGGCCTTTTACACTGTAAGAACGATAGCCGATGGAACCGTTATTATAGATGGTTGGTTTAAGATCCGGGTTGCCGAGTTGTACATACAATGGATTTCTGGTGGATACTACTGGTACTAACATGGTACCTGTATTGGGTACACGCGTTTCGCGGGAAATATTTGCACTGAAAGTTTTATAGTTATCAATTTTATAAGACAGGAACAGGTTTGGGGCGAAGTAATTTACTTTCTGCCGGTATTCTTTTCCGTCTGTATAGTTATTGCTGATGGAGTTGGTGTTGTTGTACGAAATCAGCAGCTGGCCCTGTAAGTTATTTTTATTGATGGTAATGCCGGTGCTGAATGCATTTACGGTGTATCTGTTTTGGAAGTCATAAGTCAGTGTTTTGTTGGGGATGCGGTAACCGCTCTTTATACCATCAAAATCAAATGCCTGCTGGTCATTTTGAGTGAGGTTGTTGGTATACCTGTAACCTATGCTCAGGAAAATGACCGGTGTGATGGGGTATTGGTAACTGAGTCCCGTAGTGATTTTCCGGGTGTTTAGCTTATACGCCAGCTGTTGATTGATGGTGTCGGATATGTCTGATGCGGGCACGAAGTTTAAGTTGTAATTGGTCTGGTTATCACGCGTGTTATTTTGTTCTACATTTATATTGAAGTTGGTATTGCCCCATTTTTTATCAAACATGTGAATGAATGTGGAGGCTATGCTGAGGGCACTGTTTTTCCTGGTTTCCCTGTTAATGGTATTTCCCATATTAATGGTATCATTATTTTTTCCACCCAGGGAGATGTATTTATTTTCGGAACAGGGCTGATTTTTCTGGAGAGATCCCATCAGGTCTACAGAGATGAAATTTTTGTCGTTGGGCTGTACCATCACATTCGCATACATGTTATTGAACGAGGTATTCGTGACACTTTTTGAAGTGCTATTGTAGCGAAAATTGCTGTCGGGTAATATGTTGTCGCGTTGCTGAAACTGGTCGTTATTGATTTGGTTATCGAAGTGAATCAGATTGGCGTTCAGCTTTACTTTTTTCGTGATGTCGAGAGATATGTTTCCGCTGGCATTGCTCCTGATGGCCAGCCCACCGTAGTTTTCCGCTCTGCTTAAATTTTCATCGTTGGAAGAGGGGCCCCTGGAGGAGTTTACGTTGTTGCGGGTGGCCATGGCTATTACCTGTTTATTATCCCGGAACATATTGGCATTGCCGGCAACATTAAAGCGGTCATCTGTTCCGTATCCTGCGCCTACTGTTCCATTGATGCCTTTTTTCATTTCTTTTTTGATGGTGATGTTAATGACCTTTTCATTTTTCCCTCCTTCAATCATGCCATCTAATCCTTTTTTATCAGCMACCTGTATTTTGTCTACCAGGTTGGCCAGGAGCATCCGGGATACTTTTTGAGGATCGCCGGAGGAGTTAGGCGTATTTTGAAATACGGACCTGCCGTCTATATATAATTCTTTAATGGGTTTGCCCTGGTACAAGAAGTTACCATCGGCGTCGACTGTCAGGCCCGGGATCTTTTGCAGGAGGTTTTTCAGCGAAGCATTTTCAGCCGTCTGGAAATCACCTGCGGAAAATTCGATGGTATCTTTACGGACAATGAAAGCCGGTTTGGTTATTTTGATATTTACACTGCTCAGACTGATGGAGTTTCTTTGCAGGCCTGTTTGTTGTAAGGTGGGTTGACTGACCTTTCCTTTTTCATTAGCGGACAGACGGATCGTAGCGGCAGTGTACCCCATATAACTGATGGTGAGTACAAAGTTGCCCGGTGGCACATTTTTTAACAGGAAGTTGCCGTCTCTATCAGATTGATTCTGTCCCTTTAAAATCGATTTTTCAGCTGTAAATAGCAATACTGTAGCCCCTTCCAATGGTTTTCTTGTATCTTTATCATAGGCCATTCCCTTTATCTCTCTCTGCGCAAATAGGGTGAGATGAATGCCAGTCAATAGGATGGTTAACGTTAGAGCGAATTTGGCCATTGCGTTTATTTGGTTGAAAAGTTCTTTTTTGCAATGATAGCCCGCCCAACATGGGGAAGTGTTAATCAAACACCAACATTCTTAGAAAATGTAAAAAACAATCAAAATGAAAATAGATTAACGAATCGTTTACAACTTTCGGGTGGAATGATTGTTGTATTGTCGCTTTGTTAACACTCCTTACCATTAAGGAGAAAAACGAGGAGCCTGATAGGCTTCAGATCAAAATAATATTATCTTATGAACGCTCCAACTTTAGTAAAGTCTTTAAAGGAAATGTTGCTGAAAGCGAATGCACACGTGACATTTGCCGATGCAGTGAAATCGGTCCCCGCCAAATTGAGGGGAGTAGTCCCCGGGGAAATGCCGTATAGTATCTGGCAGCTGGTAGAGCATATCCGCATTACCCAATTCGATATCCTTGATTTTTCCCGTAACCCGGATTATAAGGAAATAGAGTGGCCAAAAGCTTATTGGCCGAAAGAAACCGCGCCCGCAGATGATGCTGCCTGGAAACACAGTGTGGCCCAGGTGGATGAAGACCTGCATACTTTTATAGGTTTACTGGAGGCGCCGGGTGCAGACCTGTTTAGCCCGTTTCCATGGGGAAACGGGCAACATTTATTCAGGGAAGCAGTATTGTTATTGGATCATACCAGTTATCACACTGGTGAAATTGTGGCCTTGCGCCGTATGCTGGGCGCCTGGCATTAAATGATGGAGCGGCCTACACGCATTTCCAGAGGCAATCTGTAAACCAATGTTTCCGGTCGAAGAAACGGGCCACCGGCTTAAATCCTGCAAAGGAGGCCAGTTGGTCTGTTTCTTCCAGACTGTATTTCTGGGAGATTTCCATATACAGCGATTCGTTTTCCGCAAAGGAAACGGTGAGATGGTCACCTATATGTACTACTTGTTCTTCCAGGCTGATAAGGTAGCTTTTGCAGGCCCCGGTACCAGGATCGTAAGTAGGGAAATGCGCAAATTTTGTGGTATCAAAATCAGCCTGCAACTCCCGGTTAATCCGATGTAGCAGGTTGAAATTAAAAGCACGGGTAATGCCGCGGCTATCGTTATAAGCATTCAGGATCACCTGCGGATGCTTTTTAAGATCAAATCCTGTGAGCAACAGATCACCTGGCTGAAGATATTGCCTCAGTTGCTGACAGAAGCTTCTGGCAGCGGTGATGCTGAAATTGCCAATATTGGCTCCCATAAACAGCAGCACTTTTTTCCGGCTGGTATGTTGGTTCGCCTGCTGCAGCATATGAAAGTACTCCCCATTTAATCCGTGCAGCTGGAGCCCCGGAAGCTTTTCCGGCAGCGATTTTTCCAGTTGATGAATAACATTGGCAGAGATATCTATTGGAAAGTACGTATAGTCTACGCCGTTATCAAGCAATGTCTGGAGCAAATGTATTGACTTGGTGGCATCACCGGCGCCTAGTTCTATGAGGTCGAAGGTGCCGGCATATTTTTGTAATGCCTGTGCAATCTGATCGGATTGGGTGCTGAGGATTTCCATTTCGCAACCCGTCAGATAATATTCATGGCATTGCATAATTTGCTGAAAAAGTGCATCGCCGGTGGCATCATAAAAATATTTGGGGTCCAGGTATTTCTGCGGAGCGCTGAGGCCCTGCACTACATCATGGTAGAATGTTTCGGTGGCGGGCTTGCGTTTACACGGAAGCGCAGTTGGAATTACAGTCATAAATACTTTTTGATGTTATCTTTCTGCAGACAGTTAACTGTCTCAAAAAAAGTCCTGATTTCTTCAGAGTGGTTGTTCAATCATCTTGCCAATCTGATTCCGGTAAATTGCCATCTGAGAGAAGGATGGAAAAAGTTACGATAGGTAATACGGCTGTGGTTGGGTGAGGTAACCTCAGATCCACCGCGCAGTACCATCTGGCTAATCATAAACTTTCCATTGTATTCACCAATGGCACCCGGGGCTTTGGCAAAACCCGGATAGGGCAGATAGGCGCTTTCCGTCCACTCCCAGCGAAGGCCCCATGCCAACTGAGGTGCTGCTGCCTCCCATTCAAATTCTGTGGGTAATCTGGCTCCCTTCCAGGCAGCATATGCTGCCGCTTCATAGTAGCTCACATGGGCTACCGGGGCATCGGGCATCAGGGGCTGTAGTCCCTGCCAGGTGTAATGCATCCATTGCCCATCTATGTTGTACCAGTACATAGGGGTGATGACCTGGTTCGTTTTTACCCAGTCCCAACCTTCTGCGTGCCAGTACCGGAAATCCTGGTAACCACCTGCCTGGATAAAGTCCAGGTATTCTGTATTGGTTACCAGCGTATCGCTGATGGCATAATCTGCCAGGTATACTTTATGTCTGCCTAATTCATTATCAAAACTGAATCCTTCTCCGGCAAATCCAATATCGTAGATGCCGGCCCTCATATTTAACCAGGAACCGGGTTGATTGTTCACCGGTGGAATATCTTTACGGGCGGGGTCATAAGCCGGAAATAGCGGATTGTGTCCCAGGATGTACTTAATATCGGTATACAGTAGTTCCTGGTGCTGTTCTTCATGATTTAAGCCCAATGTAAAGAGTGCCTGCAGTTCCGGAGTAAGCGTGGCTGTTTCCAGGAAAGCGGCCATGGCTTCGTCCACATGTTTACGATAACGCATAATATCCTCTACCGCCGGGCGGCTGAGGTTACCACGATTGGTGCGTATAACGCGGGCGCCTACTGATTCGTAATAACTGTTGAAGACATAATTATATTGCGGATCAAATACCGTATAGCCTTTTGCGTTAGGTACCAGTATAAATGTTTCGAAGAACCAGGTGGTATGTCCCAGGTGCCATTTAGGGGGACTTACATCCACAATAGGTTGTACTACGTAGTCTTCTGTTTTCAGCGGCGCGCAGATATTTTCTGTTCGCCGGCGCACGGTTTCATATTCTTTTTTCAATAACATAATTACAGGTCGTTACTGTTGATTCACATAATGTGTAAATGCCGAAATGCTGCTGATATGTAATTTTTCGGCTGCTGATCTCCGCATCATTAATGCGTAAGTATTATTAAATCCTATTGGCTTCAGCCATTTTATGCTGTATTGTTTTTCAAATTCGGTACTCACATAATCGTATACTTTTTTTGAGTCGCTGATAATACTGTCTGTTACCTGTTGTGGTGTTTGCAGTATCACCAGTAAGCCGGTACCGGTATATTCCGGGTACATGTCTATCTGATCATTGGTTAAGGCATCGAATACTATTTTGGTGCCGCCCAATCCTGTTTTGGTTACTGCCGACAGGTCGGTATATCCTTCGATCAGCATTTTGTACATATTGGCGAGGATATAGCCGTCACCAAATATTTTGGAACCGATGCGGATACTTCCTTTTGCGCCGGTGCCTGCCGGTTTCCATAATTTTTGTGCGATAAGGAAATCCTTTGCTACTTTCTCCGGATTTTGTTTCAGATAGTCAACACGGTAGTTCAGATCCGTCATAATGCTATCATTAATTGTACCAGACAAAACATTGAGTGCCGGTTCCAGTTCCGGATATTTTTGCAGGGTTTCATTACGCACAATGGGAGCAGCGTAGTAGGGAGGGAAGATATGTTTATCATCTTCCAGTACTACCAGGTCAAATGCCTTTACCCGGCCATCGGTGCTGCTTCCACTGATGACGTCCAGTTTTTTTTCATAGGCTGCCTTGTACATGATCATGTCGCTGATCACCAGGGTACGGATATGTAAACCGTATACCGATTTCAGTCCCAGGTTGCCGTCTTTTCTACCCATAAATTCCGGTGTAAATCCTGCCAGCATTTTACTGTTGTAAGTATCCGGTATGAGGTAGAAAGAAGATAATACCACGAAGATGATGGGAAGTATGTATAATGTTTTACGGGCTTTACGGATATTGATATGTTGTAACAGCGACAGGAGCCAATCGAACAGAATTGCCAGTAAGGCTGCTGGTATGGCGCCGGCCAGCATCATGTTGGTGTTATTCAGGGCAATGCCTCCGAAAATAAATTCTCCCAGTCCTCCGGCGGCGATATAGGCAGCCAGGGTAGCCACGCCTACATTGATCACGGTGGCTGTGCGTATGCCTGCCATGATAACGGGTAAGGCCAGTGGCAACTGCACTTTATAGAGCAGTTGCCTTTTGCTCAGTCCCATGCCGGTAGCCRCTTCTGTAACGCTGGGGTCGACTCCGTTGATACCGGTGAAGGTATTGCGGATAATAGGTAATAAGGCATACAGGAACAAGGCCACAATGGCGGGTTTGGGACCTATGCCCAGCAGGGGGATCATAAATCCCAGCAATGCAATACTGGGAATAGTTTGCATCACGCCGGCGAAGCCCAGTACCAATCCAGACCATTTTTTTCTACGGGTAATCAGGATGCCTGCGGGCACGCCAATGGCAACTGCCAGCAATACTGATATAAAAGTAAGACCGGTATGCGTCAGGGTTTGTTCCAGCAGTTTGCCGGATTGTTGTTGTACGAAATCAAATAGTGTTTCCCGGGATTCCATGCAGTCGTATTATTTTTTATAGGCGGCTATTGCGTCCATTAATCCATTTCCATCTATTATTTTTTGTTCCTGATTGTATACAACGGCTACCGGTTGGGAAGTCATTGCCTCCAGGGCCTCCCAGCAGGTGCTTTCGGCTGTGAGCGTGGTGTCGCCGCCGGATTCATGGCGGGCAGGTATCCATGCCCAGAGGTCTTTTATTTTCAGTGCTTTCAGTTCCAGTTGTAACCGTTGCGGATCCAGGAAGGAGCTGACAAAGTCATTGGCCGGATGAAACAACAGGTCGGCGGGTGCGCCCAATTGTTGAATACGGCCTTCGTTCATCAGGCAAATACGGTTGCCGAGTTCAAAGGCTTCCTCTACATCATGTGTTACCAGGATGATGGTTTTATTATTGATTTCATCGAGATTTTTGAATTCTTTCCGTACGCTGATACGGGTAAGCGGATCGAGGGCGCCGAAGGGTTCATCCATCAGCAGTGCCGGTGCATCCGCTGCCAGTGCGCGGGCCAGGCCTACGCGCTGTTGTTGTCCGCCACTGAGCTGATGCGGATATACTTCCGCATAGTCTGCTGCCGGTAGCCGGAGTTTATCCATTAACGTTATGGTGCGTTCCCGGATACGTGCTTTGTCCCAATTCAGCAGTGACGGTACTATACCAATGTTTTCACTAACGGTATAATGCGGAAACAGTCCGGTGTTTTGTAATACATAGCCGATGTTGCGGCGGAGTATTTCCGGGGAGAGTTGTCTTATTTCTTTTCCATTTACATAGATGTGACCGCTACCGGGTTCCAGCAGCCGGTTGATCATGCGCAGGGTAGTGGTTTTACCACAACCACTGGTGCCCAGTAATACCAGCGTTTCTCCCTCGGGTACTTCGAAGGAAATATCATTTACCGCTTTTTTTTCCGGGCCGAAACTTTTCGAAACATGATCCAGTTTAATCATTTGTTTTATAGGATGATATGGGGAAAAACTTGCTCAATTTGGAGCCTATTTTTCCAGGGTCATAAATAAGTTGTTCAGCGATTCGGCATACAGCGGATGTGCAAATACCATTTCACGTACCTGTGAGGCGGTAATTCCTCCCAGCATAGCCATTTGCAGGAGCGACATAATTTCACCTCCTTCAGGACCGATGATGGCGGCGCCAAGTATGGCATCGGTATGTTCATGTACAAGTGCCTTCATAAAGCCTCTTGTTTGCCCGGTTTCTATTGCTCTCGCTACTTTATCCATACTCAGACAGGCGACCTTGACAGGGATGCCTTGTTTTTTTGCTTCTTTTTCTGTGATGCCAATACGACCCAGTTGCGGATCCGTAAACATGCAATAGGGTACTTGTCTCGATTTGACGGAAAAGGTAGCATTTTCAAACAGATTTTTATAAATAATGAGGTGATCATTATAAGAAATATGTGTGAATGCCGGACCGCCTTTTACATCGCCAATGGCGTACACGCCCGGCTCCGTTGTTTCCAGCTGATCATTTACCTGGATATATCCTTTTTCATCGGTGAGTATGTTGGTGTGCTGGAGCTGTAGTGCAGGCGTTTGCGGTTTGCGGCCGGTAGCTATCAGCAGGTGCGTTCCTGTTAGTGTTTCCCGGTTGGTACCCGTCACAATATCCACCTGGATCGTTTTACCTGTTTTGCTGATGCGTTCTGTCTGTGTACCAGTGTATATCTGCAGGTCTTCTGACTCCAGCATTTTCTTAATCACTGCGGCTACATCCGGATCTTCTTTGGCCACCAATTGCGGGGATGTTTCAATAATTGTAACGGCGCTGCCTAAACGCTTATAGAGTTGTCCCATTTCCAGCGCAATATAACTGCCGCCCAGGATAATCAGTGATTTGGGTATTACTACTTCGTCCAGGATGGTGGTGGAAGTAAAATAAGGTACTTCGTTCAAACCTGGAATGGGCGGGATGTTGGGCGTAGTGCCGGTATTGATAAAGATGTGATCTGCGGTGAGGATATTTTCTTCTCCTTTATGTCCGGTTACTTTGATGGTTTTATTGCCGGTAAAAGTTGCGCTGCCCATAAAAAGGGTGACGCCATCTGTTTGCAGGCCTTTTGCTGTTCCTTCGCGGAACTGCTCTACGATATTATTTTTCCTCGCAACAATAAAGGGCAGATCTACGGTTAAGCCGTGGCTATGAATGCCCCATAATTTGCTGTGGAAAACGGTATGCGCCACTTTCGCACAGGCAATCATAGCTTTGGTAGGGGTGCAGCCATCGTTGATACAGGTACCACCGAGGTAGCGTTGTTCTATCATTGCTGTTTTCCATCCTTTTTCTGCCATTTTTTTAGCCAGCGGGTTTCCGCCCTGACCAGATCCAATTACGATTGCATCAAATTTTTGCATAAGGAAAGCTTTAAGGAGCGGGGCCAAAGATTATACCAAGGAAATGTAGGGAAAATTTGTGAATTGTGGGTGACTGACCCAAAGATCGGCCTTTTCCCGCACAGAAAGGGCCGACCTTTTGGGTCAGTCCTTTTCTGCTGGCGATAGGGTAGCCCGTACCACCTGGAGTATAAACTTATTTATGCTTTTGGGCATGATGCAATGTTACTGTTTTAAAAAGACTTTGATCTTTTCTGCTATTTCCACGGCGTACTCTTCTAATGCAAAGTGTCCTGTGGGATAAAAATACATTTCTGTTGCAGGAATATCTTTTTTAAATGCGAGCGCTCCAGCCTTAAGGAATACAGGATCATTCTCTCCCCATACAATCAGCACGCGGGGGGCAAGCTTACGCAAGGTTTCCTGCCACCTGGGATATTCGGCAATATTGAAGCGATAATCGTATTTCAGTTTGTACTGTATTTCTTTGTTGCCTGGCCTGTCCATCAGGAACTGATCGAGCAGGTAACTTTCCGGTGCTACTTTCGTGCTGTCGCCCACACCATGCAGGTATTCAAACCTGGTGTATTCCAGTTCAAACGCCTTATACACCTGGGCACGGGAATCTGCGGTGTTTTCATCTATATTTTTCTTGTACATTTTGAGTATGTCACTCAGGCCTTCTGCATAAATGTTGCCGTTCTGCACTACCAGATGTTCCAGGATACCGGGATTGCGCTGGATTATCCGCATGCCTACCGGTGCTCCATAATCAAACAAATACATACTGCACTTGGTCACGCCTTTCTGCACAAGAAATTTTTCTATGTAAAGTGAATAGTTTTCAAAAGTATAGTCGAATTCGGAGATGGATGGCATATCACTGAATCCGAAACCGGGGTAGTCCGGCGCCAGTATATGGAAGTCATCTTTCAGCAGGGGAATGAGCGTCCTGAAATTGTGAGAAGACGAAGGGAATCCATGTAGCAGCAGGAGTGTAGGCCTGGTAGGATCGCCAGCCTCCCGGTAAAAGATGGTAACGCCGTCGACCTTCATGGTCCTGTGGTACACAGGGTATTCTTTTTTTGCAGCAGCAGTTGATGCGATTATCATAAATATCCAGATTAGTGTGATTTTAAAAGACAGTCGGGGTTTCATGTGGTGATGATTTTAATATTGGTAACTATCAGGTATGTAAAAAAGATGGTAGCCCGGAGTGGCTGTAAAAGCACGCTCCGGTGATGCTATATAACTATCAGGCAGTGGCCGGAGATTTTCGGATAACTTTTCTGTTAAGAAATTCCCTGATAGTAGCGGCAATTTCCTCACCATGGGTTTCCAAGGCAAAATGGCCTGTATCGTACAGATGGTATTGGAGGTGCTTTACATCTTTTTTATAAGCTTCGGCGCCGGCTACCGGGAAAATATAATCGTTCTTACCATAAACGATCAGCATTTCGGGATGGTGGGTACGAAAGTATTCCTGCCATTGAGGGTATAAGGCTACATTACTCTGATAATCGTGGAATAGCTGAAGTTGTATCCTGTCGTTGCCCGGGCGTAGCAAATGCCGGAGGTCGTGCTCCCAGTTGTCCGGGCTGACTAATGCGGTATCGGATACGCCATGGGTGTATTGCCATTGTAGTCCTTCCATACTATGAAAGCCTTCCAGCGTGCGTTCTGCAACTTTGTTGTTCTTGTCTTTCCAGTAATCCTTAATAGGATCCCAAAACTGCTCCAGTCCTTCATCGTAGGCGCAGCCGTTCTGTACAATCAGGGATTCGATCTTTTCAGGATGAGTGGTGGCGATGCGGAATCCCACCGGTGCACCGTAGTCCATCAGGTAAAGGCTGTACCGGTCCAGTTTTAGCTGATCCAGCAATCCTTGTACAATGCCGGCAAAACTGCTGAATGAGTAGTTGAAGTCGGCCATATGAGGCTGGGCGCTCCTGCCGAATCCCGGGTAGTCGGGAGCAATCAGGTAATAATCATTTGCGAGGTGCTGCATCAGGTTTCGGTACATATGCGATGAACTGGGATAGCCATGTAATAATACCAGGACAGGATTGCCTTTTTGACCGGCTTCCCGGTAGAAGATGTCGATTCCATTTACTGATGCGGTGTTGTGTTTTACAATGCTCATTTTATTTAATTTAATGATGATAATATTATTTACCGGACGTTCGGTAATATGTACAGGGAAATTTTTTTACTCGCTGGTAAAAAGCAGTTTCACATCGGAAAGCGCCTTATGAAAATGAGTGGGATCTCCCAATCCCTTGGCAAGCACTAAACTCCCTTGCACGAGCATCAGTGATTGTTTGGCCCTGGTTTTGGCCTGGGCCGTGGAAAAGCCCTGCTCGATGCCAAATGCGGTAAAGGCATCGATCCACAATTGCATTGCTTTGCTGATCTCATCGCCTAGTACTACCAAACCCGAATCGAGCGACAGTGCGTTCAGGATACAACTTTTTTCACCGTTCTGATACAGTTGCCTGATGTGCTGTATGGCCCGCTGCAATCTGGTGGCAGGGGCTACGCCTTTCTCTGTTAGTACCAGGTATAGATGATCCTTTATCCAGGCATGTACAAACTGGAGGACCATAATGGCTATTTCATTTTTACCGCCCGGAAACCGGTGGTAAAGACTCGCCTTTTGCAAGCCTGTAGCCTTGGCCATGTCATTGAGGCTGGCGCCTTCAAAGCCCTTGGATTGCAATATTGACATCAGTCCTTCAATCAGCTGGATATCATCTATTTTTTGCGGTCTCATGGTGTAAAGGTAAGAGAAAGTTTTTAATTACCAAACGTTCGGTAAAATTATTTTCTGGCATCAGCTATACTTATTCCACTTACTCGGGTCCCGGAGAAAGTCGCCTATCTGCAACAAAGCTTTTTCCATATTCCGGGTTACGGGTCAACCCCTACTCATTCGGCAATAATGCTTATCTTTGCGCCTTCTGCGAAAAAATATTGATTTTGGTAAAGATTGACAACATAACGCTACCCGATTTTCCTTTGCTGCTGGCACCTATGGAGGATGTAAGTGATCCTCCGTTCAGGGCGGTGTGCAAGGATGCCGGGGCTGATCTGATGTATACGGAATTTATTTCCAGTGAAGGGTTGATACGCGATGCTATCAAATGCAGGAGGAAACTGGATATTTTCGAATATGAGCGTCCTGTGGGCATACAGATCTTTGGTGGCGATGAAGACAGTCTCGCTATGGCGGCTAAAATAGTAGACGTCACCAATCCGGACCTGCTGGATATTAATTTCGGCTGCCCGGTGAAGAAGGTAGCGGGAAAAGGCGCGGGTGCCGGCGTGCTGAAAGACCTGGACCTGATGGTGCGGTTGACAGCGGCCTGTGTGAAGGCGACCAAATTGCCTGTGACCGTGAAAACGAGGCTGGGCTGGGATGAAGACTCTAAAAATATAGAAGAAGTAGCAGAACGTTTGCAGGATGTAGGTATTAAAGCCCTGGCCATCCATGGACGTACCCGCTGCCAGATGTATAAAGGGCAGGCCGACTGGGACCTGATCGGAAAAGTAAAGAACAACCCACGTATACATATTCCCATTTTTGGTAATGGAGATATCAATAGTCCGCAGAAAGCATTGGAATACAAGAACCGATATGGGGTGGATGGTATTATGATTGGCCGGGCGGTGATTGGCTACCCGTGGCTGTTTCGTGAAATCAAGCACTATGTTAGGACGGGCGAAATTATGGCTGGTCCTACATTGGAAGAGCGTATCGCCGTGAGTAAGAAACATTTGCGTTTATCCGTAGAATGGAAAGGGCCGGTACAGGGGATCAATGAAATGCGCGGTTGTTATGCCAATTACCTGAAGGGGTTACCGGATATCAAGCAATTCCGCGGCCGCCTGGTGACCATGAAAACGGTGGAAGAAGTAGAAGCGGTGCTGGATGAAATTGAAGCTTATTATAAAGGCATTGAACTGGCGAATGCGCCTATAGAACTTATTGACTATCATCAGAATTGTCCCTTATAACAAGGGGTATGTATCAATAGCAGGTTTCCCGATAACTGCCTTATAGAAAGAATATTTTATGATATAATAAAACTTATTATGCGTTTGTTTTGTTATATCATAAAATTCACCTGATGTTCAAATACTCCCTTATCGCCGTTGTAGTAGTCTGCAGCATAACAGGATTATTTTCCTGTCAATCATCTCCCAAAGAAAAACTGATCCCGGCTGGCCCGGCTGTATCACGTGACACCGCTGCCACCAGTGATTTTGGATTTAAAGATCAACAGCAAATAGAAAGCGTCATACTTGGTTTCTGCGAGCATTTTGATAATGGCGACCTGGCTAAATGTGTGGAATTTATGGACGACAGTATCCGTGGAGAGGTAGACGGGGTGAAGTTAAAGGGGAAGCAGAACTGGACCGCCAAAATTGAGACTTTAGTCATGAGCACGAAGGATTCACATTTTCAACCCAGACATATGATTACCAATATGCAGTTTTTCCCTGGTGTGAGTGACACCGTGAAAGTTAGCATGTATGCTTCCTGTTTATGGACAGATCTGACCACCGGACAGATACAGCTGATGTCTGTGGGATATTACAAGGGAAAGGTGGTACATAAGGATGGGAAATGGCTTATTGCCGTATTGAATTCTCTGCCGGACAGCCGGTTGGTAAAACAGTTTTACCAGGATGTACGGGAGGATCATGTTTTATCCAATTAGCGCATGGTTTTTTCGCAATAACAAAAAAGGTGAAGGGGTTTATTCCTTCACCTTTTTCTTTTTATTTCACCAGTATACCGCTGCTGATATTTTCAGGAACGGTCTGATAGCCATTAAACGTCAGCGTGGCTGATGCCCTGCCGGAGGAGAGTGTACGCAGTACCGTTATATAGCCGAATAATTCGGACAAAGGTACCATTGCGGTAATGGTTTGTACCTGTGTATCCATGGCGATGTGTTTGATCACACCACGGCGTCTGTTCAGGTCACCTGTTAACGCGCCGGTATATTCTTCCGGCATGGTTACGTCTACTTTCATCCAGGGTTCCAGCAGGCGGGGGCCAGCCTTGGCCGCTACCTTTTTGAAACCAATGACCGCCACATGTTCAAAATCCATGGCGTGTGAATCGGTATCGTGAATTTTTCCATCGAGTAATTTTACGCGCATGGACTTCACCGGATATCCCGCCAGGGCGCCATTGTGCATAGCCGATTCAAAGCCTTTGCTGATAGCAGGGATGAATTCTTTTGGAATAGCACCGCCTTTGATTTCGTTGATGAATTCCAGTCCGGGTACATCATCTTCTTTCGGAGATAATTCAAATTCTATTTCCGCAAAACTACCGGAGCCACCATTTTGTTTTTTATATACTTCGCGGTGGGTAACGGCTTTCGTAAATATTTCCTTGTACGCAATCTGCGGTTGTCCTTTGTTGACCTCCAGGTGATATTGTGATGCCAGCTTTTCCAGCACTACTTCCAGGTGGAGTTCTCCCATTCCTTTCAGAATCGTTTGCCCGGTGGCGTTATCTACCGCTACACTGAGGGTAGGATCTTCATCGAGCAATCTGGCCAGCGCTTCACCGAGTTTATCATTTTCTTTGGCCGATTTAGCTTCAATCGCATATCCTATCATGGGTTCCGGGAAGCTGATTTTTTCCAGCAGTACCGGGTGATCGGGATGAGAAAGGGTATCGCCGGTTTTCACATCTTTTAATCCTACCACCGCACCAATGTCGCCGGCACCAATTTCTTCCACGGTTTCATATTTATCGGACATGATACGCATCAAACGGCTGATCCTGACTTTACGGCCGGTGCGGCTGTTCCAGAGCGTATCTCCACTGCGTAAGACGCCTGCATACACACGTACTAACGTTAACTTCCCTACGTAATCATCTGTGATGATTTTAAATGCAAGGGCCGCCAATGGGGATGTTTCGCTCACGGGTATCATCACGGGTTCATCTGTATCCGGGTCAGCAGCTTTTACCATGCCTACGTCTGAAGGCGCAGGCAAATAGGTGGCTACTGCATCCAGGAGGGGCTGTATGCCTTTGTTTTTATAGGCGGCACCTGCCAGTACGGGAACTGCTTCCATACGGATGGTAGCGCCGCGTAAGGCGGTATATATATCTGCTGCCGTAATGCTTTCAGGATGGGTGGTGTATTTATTCAATAACGACTCATCCAGCAGCGATAATTCTTCCAGCAGATAGTTCCTTGCTTCCTGTGCTGCTTCCAGCAATTCAGCAGGAATATTCAGGGTGTCATACGTTTTGCCATCGGGCGTATTCCATACGAGTGCTTTCATGGTTACCAGGTCAATCACGCCGGTGAAATCATCTTCTGCACCGATGGGTATTTGTACTGGCAATACGTTGGCGTTCAGGCGTTCCCGTATTTCATTCACTACTCTGCGGAAATCCGCGCCCTGCCGGTCCATTTTATTAATGAACGCAATGCGGGGAATGTTATAATGATTGGCCTGATGCCATACAGTTTCTGACTGAGGTTGTACACCGGAGCGGGCACAAAATACCGCAATGGCGCTGTCGAGTACCCGCAGCGAACGTTCTACTTCAGCGGTGAAGTCTACGTGGCCGGGTGTATCAATAATATTGATCTGCCAGGTGTTATCCCCGTGCTTCCAATAGGTAGTAATCGCTGCAGATGAAATAGTGATACCTCTTTTTTCTTCCTGGGGATCACTGTCCATAACAGTGTTGCCTTCGTCTACGTTACCCAGTTTATGTGTAAAGCCGGTGAAGTAAAGCATGCGTTCCGTGAGCGTTGTTTTACCTGCATCTACGTGAGCCATGATACCTATATTTCTAAAATCCGCTAAGCGTTTCATATAATTTCTATTTAAAAAAGGAATAAAAAAAGCCTCTCATCTGGTAATGAGAGGCCTTTGCAAACATGCAACAGGATGCCCTGCATTACCGGCCCGGCCGTGTAACTGACAATGTTTTAATAATAAATTTCCTGTTGCAGTTCATCATTATAAATTTTCGTGTCTGGAAAAATGTGGGGTGGTGGGGGAAGCAAATAAAAAAGGCCTCTTCGGATGAAGAGGCCTCTTGAAAAGATTTCAGGAGTTATATATTAACCTCTCATATCCGGGATGGATCTGCCTCCCCGTCTTGAATTAAGACAATGCAAGTACTTGCAATTACCGCTCTGATAACGGTAGCTGTGTGCCTGGTTGCCTGATATGTGAGAATACGTTTCATGTGTTTTTAATTGCTCCGCAAAGATACTTTAATTATATGAAAAAAACTAATTCGTTGACATTCGTGCGTTGATGGTCTGACAGCAGGCGCAGGTCCTTTTTCCCATCTTTATACAAATTTATCTTTAATATTTACCAGGGCTGCCGGTAGGAATGGTCGTAAGTTTGCGTTTTGCAGATCGTTACTACTGGAACCGGAATATGCAGGGGCTGCGCTTGCCTTTACCGGGCTGGTGCTTTGTATGATTTTATATAAGAATGAACAAACCTGCCCCGCTGGCGTTTCAAACAATCAGATAACATTTAAAAAACAATAAAACTTCCATCAGATGAATATTACAGACATTAACGGTACTGTACAACTCGCGAATGGTGTACAGATGCCTTATTTCGGATTAGGTGTTTTCAAAACAAAAGAAGGACAGGAAGTAATAGACTCCGTTACCTACGCACTGGATGCGGGTTACCGCCATATAGATACCGCTGCTATTTACGGTAATGAAGAAGGTGTTGGTATTGCCATTGAGCAAAATGCGACCGACAGAAAAGATATCTTTCTCACTACCAAAGTATGGAATGCAGACCAGGGATACGATGGTACCTTAAAAGCTTTTGATGCTTCCCTGGAGAAACTGAAAACAGATTACCTGGATCTGTACCTGATCCACTGGCCGGTGAAAGGGAAATATAAAGAAACCTGGCGTGCATTAGAAACATTGTATGCCGATGGCAGGGTAAAAGCGATTGGTGTCAGCAACTTCCTGCAACATCACCTGGAGGATTTATTTCAGACCGCCAAGGTGATTCCTATGGTAGATCAGCTGGAGTTTCATCCTTACCTGGTACAGCAGTCATTGCTGGACTTCTGTCAGCAACACCAGGTACAATACGAAGCCTGGAGCCCGTTGATGCAGGGTAAAGCCTTTGACGTGCCTTTGTTGAAAGAACTGGCTGCCAAATACAAGGTATCTGTGGCGCAACTGGTATTAAGATGGGATCTGCAGAAAGGGGTGGTGACCATTCCTAAAAGCATCCGCAATGAGCGGGTTATTTCCAATGCAGCCATTTTTAACTTTAATATCAGCGAAGAAGATGTGCAGAAAATAGCTGCACTGGATCGCGGAGAAAGAGTAGGACCAGATCCGGATAAATTCGATTTTTAAATAAGTGTTATCTGCTTCGCCAGGTCAACAGGCGAAGCAGATATATTACAGTACTGCAAATAAGCGGTCTATATCTTCCTTATTATTATAAAAATTAAGTGCTACTGTCAGCCTGTTATTTTTATATCTCGCCTTAATGTTATTTTGTACTACTTTCAGGTTTTGTTCCTCCGTAATTTCCAACAGTTGAATAGCAGAGCGGTTGGCCGGTGCGTAATCCGACAGCAACCTGATACCATGTGCTTTTGCTTGTTGCCTCAGGTAATCAATTAACTCCTGAATATAGGCGGCTATATCGGGGATGCCTATACGTTGCAGATATTCCAGCGTATGGCCCAGCAGCAGTATATTGAGGAAAGGAAGTGTACCGGTTTCAAAAGCCAAAGCATTTTTTTTCGGTGTAAAAATGCTATAGTCTTTCACCAGATCAAAATCAGGCTTTTCATAATCTACATTGTACCAGCTCATCACGGTAGGGGGGTATTTATCCAGGAGTTGCTGTGATGCATACATAGCGCCGCTGCCATATCCTGAGGTTACCCATTTGTAGCCGTGAAAGATGAGGATATCTATATTACATTCCTGCACATCAATATCAATTACGCCAAAGGACTGTGTAGCATCTACAATGTGGATGATGCCATGTTGTTTGCATAACTCGCCAATTTCTTTCAGTTGCTGACGGAAGCCTGTCCTGAACATTACATGGCTGGTGATCAGTATTTTGGTGGCGGGAGTAATTTGCGCGGCAATGGCCTCCAGGGAGATGTGCTGATTGGCATCGCTCTCTACAAAACGGAGGGTATATCCGCTGTGGATCCAGCCTACAATGCCGGTGGGAAATTCATCCCGCATGGTGATGATTTCATAGTTTTTGGGAAACATGTCATAGAGTAAGGTCATGGCATGTGCGGTGTTGGTAATGAACGCAATTTCTGTTGCCTGTGCGTTGATCATCTGAGCCACCTGCTGTCGTACTTCATTTGCCCGTTGATCCCATCCTGGCATCACCATCCGGCCATTTTCGCTGAGTTCCGTGAGCAGGGTATGGGCATGTTGTACAAATGGGGTACTTACGGGGCCACCGCCATTGGTAAACAGATAAACGCTTTTATTGGTCACCGGGTAATCGGCTCTTATTGTTTCCCATTTATTCATATGCTGGTAGTTATACTATTTTATTATTTCCTGCACGATATTAAACAAATTAAATCAGTGAGCGGTGGCTGCGGAATGATTATCTCTTTTATGTGATAACTTGCGGAGGTGGCAGGATATATTTTACATAAAAATTCAGGTTTTAGCATGTGGAGAAAACAGTATTTCATTCTTTATTCAATTGTATTTTTATTCGTTTTTAAGGCGGGTGCGCAACAGCAGGCAGTTTTCAGGAATGCTGCTGCCCCGATGAATGAGCGGGTAAATGATTTGTTGCATACGCTTACCCTGCAGGAAAAGATCTCCCTGCTGGGGTACAACAGTCCGGCGATAGCGCGGTTGCAGCTGCCGGCCTATAACTGGTGGAATGAAGCGCTGCACGGTATTGCCAGAGGCGGGGAAGCCACCGTGTATCCACAGGCGATTGGTTTATCTGCCACCTTTAATGCGCCACTGGCGCGGGAGGTAGCCAATACTATTTCCACGGAAGCGCGTGCCAAGTACAACCTGGCAGTGCAGCAGCACCGGCATGTACAGTACATGGGGCTTAACTTCTGGACTCCTAACATCAACATTTTCCGGGATCCCCGCTGGGGCCGCGGACAGGAAACCTATGGAGAAGATCCTTACCTGACGGCCACAATGGCCGGAGCCTTTGTACAGGGCCTGCAGGGAGATGTGCCAGGCATGCTGAAAACAGCAGCCTGCGCAAAACACTTCGCGGTACACAGTGGCCCGGAAGCCGATCGTCATAGTTTTAATGCGATTATCGATGAAAAGGATTTAAGAGAAACATATCTCTATGCTTTTAAGAAGCTGGTAGATGGTAAGGTGGAGTCTATCATGTGTGCTTATAACCGGGTAAACAGCCAGCCTTGCTGCACCGGAAATACACTGTTACAGGACATTCTGCGTCACGAGTGGAAATTTGGTGGCCAGGTAGTAACGGATTGCTGGGCACTGGATGATATCTGGTTAAGACATAAAGCTATTCCTACCCGTGAAGAAGTGGCGGCAGCAGCTATTAAAGCTGGAGTAAACCTGGACTGTGCCAATATTCTGCAGGACGATGTGATGAAGGCAATCGATAAAGGATGGCTCACTGCTGCAGACGTAGACAGTGCGCTCAGCGCCAGTTTACGCACCCAGCTGAAACTGGGACTCTACAACGCGCCGGAAGCCAGTCCTTATGGCCGGTTTGGCGTTGATAGCGTCAACAACACCTACCACGCCGGGCTGGCGCGGGAAGCTGCCAGGGAAAGTATGGTACTGCTGAAGAATGATGGTGTGTTGCCATTGAACAGGGATAAATATGCTTCCATGCTGGTAACCGGTTCGAACTCTGCTTCGCTGGAAGCGTTGATGGGCAACTATCACGGCGTATCCGGCGACATGGTTACTTTTGCTGCTGGTTTGGCTAAAGCTGCGGGTCCGGGTATGGCGATGCAATACGACCAGGGATGTGATTTCACGGATACACTGCACTTTGGCGGTATCTGGGCTTCTGAGAACTGCGATGTAACGGTGGCGGTGATTGGCTTAACTCCTTTACTGGAAGGTGAAGATGGCGATGCATTTCTTTCTGCTTCCGGTGGAGATAAAAGTACTTTAAGTCTGCCCCGTTCGCAGATCCTGTTTATGAAGAAGCTGCGGGCAGCACATAAAAAACCGATCATTGCGGTGATTACTGCCGGTAGTGCAGTAGATGTAGCGGCCATTGCGCCTTATGCCGATGCGGTGATCCTGGCCTGGTATCCGGGTGAACAGGGCGGTAATGCTCTCGCGGATATCATCTTCGGAAAATATTCGCCCGCAGGGCGCCTGCCGGTTACTTTTTATAATTCCCTGAATGAGTTACCGGATTATAAAGACTATAGCATGAAAAACCGTACTTACCGTTATTTTAAAGGTAATACGGCATACGCATTTGGTTACGGCCTTAGCTATACGAAATTTGATTACGCCTGGCAAACAGCTCCTGCAAAGGAATACAGAAACAGTGATACCATTCGTGTAGCCGTGTCTGTAAAAAATACCGGCGCATATGATGGTGATGAAGTAGTGCAGGCCTATGTCAGCTATCCTGATGTAGAACGTATGCCGGTAAAGGAATTGAAAGCATTTAAGCGGGCGCTGGTGAAACAGGGCGGAGAGGAAGTTGTGCAACTGGAGATACCGGTAGCGGAGTTACAGAAATGGGATTTATCCAAACATGTCTGGAAACTATATAAAGGCATTTATAAGATTAATATAGGAAAGAGTTCGGCAGACTTTGTGCTCACAAAAGAACTGCGTATAAAATAAATAATATCCCCTTACGCGGCATTATTACTGCGTAAGGGGATATCTGCTATATTCGGATTACTTTTTCTTAGAAGACTTAGCATTTGCATTAAATGCTAATGCCATTTTAATCCAGTAGAGCAGTTGTTTTTTTGTGGTGAGTGCTGACTCGTCAATAAAAATAAATCCTTTCATTTCTTTACCGCCATGTACCATTACTTTCGCATCGGGTGTTGCTTCCAGCACCGCATCGGAGGTGGCGGGATCTATTCTTACCATTATTCTCTCGGGACGCACGCCTACGCACATTTTGTCATTCACCATAAAACAGAGTCCGCCGAACATTTTCTTTTCTTCTACATTGCTGGTAGTTGCAGCGAGCATTTCACGAACACGGTCAGCCAGTTTTTCATTGTGTGCCATGGGTGTTATTTTTTTGGAGATAATAAAGATACGACTTCCCTTTAATAGCTGTAGTGCTTTCCCAGTACTAACGGTTTAAGCGATTGTGCATGGGCTGTAAAGGAGAGCAGGAGCAGGGATAACGCCAGTATCTTCATAAAAAGATCTAAAGGTAAAAGATAGCGGAAGGATTTTCAAATTCTCTGTATAATATTGTAAAGAAATTAGGTGTTATGATAACTGCCGGATCTTTTCACGATTATCTTCAATTGTTGCATCCCGTTACGGCGGCGGACTGGGAGTTGTTATCTGCCAGTCTTAGCACACGTACTGTGAAAGAAGGCACGGTGTTGCTGGCAGAAGGCAAAGTAGCGAAAGAAATATTCTTTATCAGCAAAGGTGTGTTACGCCTGGTGAAGCATTCAGATGAAGGAGAAGATATTACCCTGTTTTTCCTGAAAGAATACCGATGCGCTACTGTACTCGATAGTTTTTCCCAGCAGACGCCCGCCACCTATAGGCTGGAAGCTGCATGTGAGGCAGAGCTGACAGTGATGCACCGGGAGCAACTGTTGCGGTTATACGAAAATATCCCTTATCTGCAATCACTGATCACTACTATTAACCAGCGGGTGCTGATGGAAAAGATAGAGACCCGGAACGAGTACACCGGGCTGGATGCTACGCAGCGTTACCGTCATTTTATGCAACAAGAGCCGGACATTGCGGCGCGCGTACCCTTAAGTACCATTGCTTCTTTCCTGGGTATTACCCAACAATCGCTCAGCAGGATCCGGAAAAACTATACAGCTTAATATCGTTTTTACCATTTGGTAAATGCCATCATGTTGCCGTACACGAATTTTGTA
Organism: Chitinophaga sp. 01L420; assembly: GCF_056399985.1. Lineage (NCBI taxonomy): Bacteria > Pseudomonadati > Bacteroidota > Chitinophagia > Chitinophagales > Chitinophagaceae > Chitinophaga > Chitinophaga sp. 01L420. The sequence continues at coordinate 14,854 of NZ_JBFTSK010000062.1, read as the reverse complement.
TTCATAAAAAACAAAAGGTTATGAATACAAATCTGACAGGAAAAAAGGTGATGGTATTGGGTGGCTCAGCAGGTATTGGTTTGGCTACGGCGCAGGCAGCAGCGGCAGAAGGCGCCCTGGTGGTTATTGTTTCCAGTAACCAGGAACGGGTAAACAAGGCATTGGCTACTTTACCTGATACGGCGCAGGGTTTTGCCTTAGACCTGCGTGATGAGGCGGCTGTACGTGATTTCTTTAATGGTGCCGGTGCTTTTGATCACCTGGTATTTACAGCGGGAGGTCCTTTCCCGTTCGGGCAGGTGGCTGATTTCAGTAGTGCCGACATGCTGGACGCTTTACAGTTACGTTTTCTGGGTGCTATGAATGCCGTGAAATATGCCAGTCCGCATATACTGCCGGGTGGCTCGGTGGTATTGACTACCGGAATAGCCAGTTTAAGGCCACAGAAGGGCTGGGCAGCGGGCGCATGTATCTGTGGTGCCATGGACGGACTCACCCGCGTATTGGCCATGGAATTGGCACCTATACGGGTGAATGCCGTATCTCCGGGTATTGTGAAAACCGACCTGTGGGCGGGGATGGCGGAGGCTGACCGGGAAGCAATGTATGCACAGGCGGCAGCTGCGTTGCCGGTAGGCCGGGTAGGCGAAACGGCAGATATTGCACAAACCTATTTATACCTGATGCGTGAAGGCTTCAGCACCGGGCAGATCATTGTGGTAGACGGCGGCGCCGTGATGGTTTAATGGGCCATCGCAGCAGCTGCAGGCGCAGCAGTAACCGCTGTTTTGATATTCCTGCTGCAAACCACTAAAATCAATAATGCTACAAAAGACGATCCGCACATGGTTACTGCCATTGGAGTAGCTGTGTGCGTATTGTATAAGCTCACTACCGTAGATGCCAGGGACCCAATACCCATTTGGATAGCGCCCATCAGGGACGAAGCACTACCGGCATTTTTAGTAAAAGGTGCCAGTGATAAAGCGGCTGTATTGGGATTGATAAAACCCAGACAGCAAAGGAATGCAAACAGGAGCGCGATGATGCCGGGCAGCGATAACCAGTTATTCCAGGCGCATATCACGAAAATAAGACCAGTAATGGTTTGGCCGACCAATGCCACCGGCACTATTTGCTGGCTGGTGAAACGTTTTAATAATACGCTATTCACCTGGCTGGAGCCAATCAGGCCGATAGACAGGAAGGCGAAGATCCAGCCATAGGCTTTATCGCTTAGTTTATAAATGTCCATGAAAACCTGTGGAGACGCTGATACATAAGCGAACAGGCCCGAAAAGGAGATGGCGCCCGCAAAGCAATACGTATAAAACTGTGGCTCACTTACTACTGCGAGGAAGTTATTGATAATGGGTCTGGGTTTGAGCGACATAGACGTGTCTGGCTTGAAACTTTCCGGCAGCCAGAAAATGGTGGCCAACAGGATCAGCGCACCCATGGCGCCCAGTATGAGGAACACGGCATGCCAGCTAAAGGCACTGGTCACATAACTACCGACTGTAGGGGCTATCATGGGAGAGGTGCCTACTACCAGCATGAGCAGTGCAAATACTTTCGCGTTTTCTTTTACGGGAAACAGGTCACGCACCATGGCTACAGACGCCACAGCAGCAGCACAGCTGCCTATGGCCTGCACAAACCGTAGTATGATCAGGCTGTCCAGGGTAGATGCATAGATACATCCGATAGAGGATATCACATAAAGAATCAATCCTATATAAAGTGGTTTCTTTCTTCCGAAACGGTCCAGCAGTGGGCCATACAATAACTGGCCGGCTGAAATGCCGATGAAGAAACTGGAAAGGGAGAGTGCTACCCGCGTAGGGTCTACACCTAAATCCTTACCTATTGCCGGAAAGCCGGGCAGGTACATGTCAATGGAAAATGGTCCTAATGCAGTAAGTGTACCTAATATAAGTATAAGCGAAATGTATTTCGCTCTGGAGAGTTCGTTGGCCAAGGTAAATATCTCTTTAAAAAATGCACCGCAAAAATAAACAGAAAAAGCGATGCAAGCCCGGTCTGATTGTCTGATCCCTGTAAAGATCCTGTTATGTTTTTATGACGCTTTGATGTCAATCAGGAAATCATAGAGGGGTGTTTCACCTGCAATGTTCAGTTTTTTGCGTAGCCGGTATCGGCTGGTTTCCACGCCACGTACGGATATCCCCATGGACTGTGCAATTTCTTTCGTTGTTAAATTAATGCGCAGATAAGCACATAGCTTGAGATCGGTAGTGGTGAGTTCAGGAAATAATTTTTTCAGGGTGCGTAAGAAGTTATTATGTACTTCATCGAAATGTTGTGAAAACTGGGCCCAGTCTTCTTCGTTATTTTCTGCTTCTTCAAACAACCGCATTACTTTTTTGAAAGAAGGCAATGTGGAAGCATCGTTTGTTTTTTTTACGCTCTGAATAAATTCTTCCCGGATATTGGATAGCAGCTTGCCTTTCTGCACCAGGTGCATGGTAGCTGTTGCCAGTTCTTTGTTTTTATGCTGTACATCAGATTCCAGTTTTTCATTGCGTAGCTGGATCAGTTGCTTTTCATTTCTTTCCAGTTCCAGCTGATGCTGAAAAATGAGGTGTTGTTGTTCCTGCTCATGCTTTTCTTTTTGCGCAGCAAATTTCTTTTTTTGCCGGCCATACAGGAAGTAGATGAAACCAGCCAGCAGCAATAGATACAGCACCCATGCCGTGTAGGTTTGATACCAGGCGGGTAAAATGGTAAAGGTGTATGTAGCGGCAGGAGAGATATTGCCAAGATTATCTTTTGCTTTTACGGAAAAAGTATAACGGCCATAGGGCAGGTTGGTATATTCTTTTTCTGTTTTGCTGGTCCACTCCCCGGGTTGTTTATCGAATCCCGACAGTTGATAGCTATAGGTGATATTGTTACCTTGTTCCCCTGCCGGTGCGGTGTATTCAAAATGAAAACTATTGTATGCATTAGGCAGCGTCACCCGTTGTTTTGCATCCTGTACCGCATAGCCACCGAATAAGAGGGTATCTTTTTTACTGGTGGCTTTTATTTGTCCCAGTAGTACCGAGAGCCGGCTGCCATGGTTATTGTATTTTTTATAATTAAGATGATAAATGCCTTTATCTCCTCCAAAGAAAATATTTTCGTCATTATAAGGGTAAATGAATTCAAAGCCACCTACAATTTTTCCTGTCAGTTCCGGAAACCAGGTCACGGTTTTGTGAGCGGCATCTATAACGCCTGGTTTTTTATCGGACACAAACCAGATCCGGCCACTGCTATCTTCTTTCAGGTATTGTATGCTGCGGGTCTGTAACAATGGATAGAGGGTAGGGGAAGGGATGAATTGTTGTTTCGCTTCTTCATATTCATAGATGCCCTGCATGGTGCCTACTACCATTTTGTTTTGAATGCGGAATACATAATTATTGTTGGTAGCAGGGAGGCCGTCTTTCTGTGTAAAAAGCTGTGAATGCAGGGCTGTGTCGCTTTTCAGCGTGAGCTGATATACACCTCGATAGGGATGAGAGGACCAGATGCGTTGCGGATTATCTTCTGCGAGGAAACGGAGGGATTCAAACAATCCGTTGATGTGCCGGGTAACGGTAACGGCTGTACTATTATATTGAATGGCGGCCAACCCATTGTAACAGCCTGTCAGTATCCTGTTACCCAGCGTCAGGTAAGTCCAGCAGCCAACATCTTTCAGCAGTAGCGTTGCTTTGTTGCCACTAATTTCAAAAGTGCCTTCCTGGTGCGCCATCAGCAGGTGTTGCTGAACGGCCGTCAGATTCCATACCTGTCCTTTCGTATTGGGTACGGGTTGAAAATTTCCTTTTGAGAAACTGATATCTGTAACGCTGTCCAGTGGTGTACTGTAGAGGCCATCGGAGGTGCCGATATACAGGCGGTGGCTAAATACCAGCGCAGCATAAGTGGTGAGGGAATTATGTTTGTCGGGTTGAATTTGTTTGATGGCGGTATTATAACGGAGCTGATCGATACCGTTATCCAGTGCCAGCCAGATATTTTGTTGAGGGTCCGTAAACAGCTTAAGTACATTATTATTCTGGAGCCCTTCGTCCATGCTGAATTGCTGTACTACTTTTCCGTCTGCGCCATTGATGATATAGCAACCTTTGGAAAAGGTGCCAATGGCCAGTTGGCCATGTTGCAGCGGGATGGCGCAGTAGATACGGCTGTTGCGGAATACTTCATCGGCGGCAGTATGCCAGGGAATCAGTTGTTGTCCGCTGATTTTATACAGCCCGTCTTTTAGCGTGGCAATAAGAAGGGTATCATTTTCTTCCTGCAGGAAGGCGGTCACTAATGGTTGTTGCCCGGAGCTTTCCTTGCAAACAGGTTGCCATTTACCCGCCACCAGTTTCAGCAATCCTTGTCGCAGATCCTGTGCATAGAGGCCATGGGCGGTGCTGCCCATTATTTTCCATTCCACAGGAGCGGTGTATACCTGTATCTTATTATTACGGCATTCAAATATTTTATTGTTGCTTTTAAAGTAAACAGCGTTGTCATATAGGGCAATATTCCAGATGTCTGCAAATTCTGTTTGTCCGGTGGGAATATATTTTTTGAGAGAAGTATAGGTGAGTATGCCGTTGGTATCCGGATAGTAATAGCCGAAATCGTCCTGCGCACCTACATAGATGCGTCCATCGGGCGCCACTTTTACGGCACGTAACCGCGTATTATTGGGAACAGGGTATAGTTTCCAGTAGTTACCATTATAGGTAACCAGTCCTTCGTTATTAGCGAAGTACAGGATGCCCCGTTTGTCTGTATCTATGTCCCAGGTTTGCCCGTTGCCCTGGTATTGGGTTTTGCTGTAGTTGACAATGGAGGGTAGACCAATGGTGTTTTGCGCATAAATGAAACTTACGTGGAATAAAAGTGCCAACAACAGAAAAGGCTTCATGTAAAAGCGTTTTACTAAAAGTAGAATTTTTTTGTTGATGTAGTATAGTAGTAATGAAGATGGATTAATAATCAATCTGTTATTGCAATTTGAAGTAGAAATGACGTAGGTGAAAAAATGAATTTTCCCTATTTAATATAGATCTTGGTCTTTCTTTAAAAGACATATGATCATGCTGAAATTCCACGGGCTGGTACTCATTTTTTTAGCTGCATTGGTTGGGAAGACTAACGGGCAGGGGTATCTGAAAACACAGGGACATATTATTGTAAACGAGAAAAATGAAAAGGTCATTCTACGGGGAATGGGATTAGGGGGCTGGATGTTGCAGGAGGGATATATGTTCCGGCTGGGTAATATCGGGCAGCAATATAAGATCCGTGCAAAAATACAGGAGCTGGTAGGACCGGAAAGAACACCCGCTTTTTACGAGGAGTGGCTGAGCAGTCATACCAATAAAAGAGATATTGATTCCATGGCCGCCTGGGGATTTAACTCCGTGAGGTTGCCAATGCACTTTGATTTGTACACATTGCCGGTAGATCAGGAACCGGTACCCGGACAAAACACCTGGCTGGACAAAGGTTTTGCACTGACCGATTCCTTACTGAGCTGGTGCAGGGCAAATCATCTGTACCTGATCCTGGATCTGCATGCTACGCCAGGAGGGCAGGGGAATGATCTGCCTATTTCCGACAGGCATCCGGAAAAACCATCTCTCTGGGAAAGTGAAGCTAACCGCAGTAAAACTATTGCGTTATGGCGGAAACTGGCGGAGCGGTATGCCAATGAGCCCTGGATAGGTGGTTATGATATTATTAATGAACCCAACTGGGGCTTTGAAGATGCCACAGATACTCGGGGTACCAGGGAAACAAAGAATGTGCCTTTGAAGCAGTTGATGCAGGACATCACCAAAGCGATCCGGGAAGTAGATAAAAAGCATATCATTATCATAGAAGGCAATGGATTCGGGAATAATTACAATGGCCTGTTGCCTGCCTGGGACGATAATATGGTGATGAGCTTTCATAAATACGGCAACTTCACGCAGGTGTCTTCTATTCAGCATTTCCTGGACCTGAGGGAAAAGTATAACCTGCCTTTGTGGCTGGGAGAGTCCGGAGAGAATTCCAATAACTGGTATACCAATACCATCCGGATGGTGGAAAGCAATGATATTGGCTGGGCATGGTGGCAGCTGAAAAAGATAGGCAGTAATCAACCCCTGGAAATTAAGGTAAGCCCAGGCTACCAGGCGATCCTGGATTACTGGAGTGGCAAGGGCCCCGCGCCGGCAGCAGATGATGCCTGGAAAGCATTAACGGAGTTTGTGCGTAATACCCGTCTGGAGAACAATGTGTACCACAAAGACGTAACAGATGCCATGTTCAGACAGGTACATTCCGCGGAGGCGATCCCATTTAAGGAACATTCCATCAAGGATAAAGCCGTCATCCAGGCAGTGGATTATGATTTAGGGAGAAATTTATCCGCTTATGCTGATATGGATACGGCAAGCTATCATTATACACCGGGCGTAAATACACAGGGCAATCGTGGTTATGCGTACCGTAATGATGGGGTGGATATTAAAAAAGAAGGCAATGAGTTTTTTGTTTTTAATATAGAAAACGGAGAGTGGCTGCAATATACTGCGGAGGTGACTAGTCCCGGTACTTATACCTTGCAGGTGAAAGTGCGGGCAGACACCGACAGCGTCGGGGCGCGTTTTACTATTACGGGCAACGGTAAAGCGCTGGCAACTAATATCGCCATTCCGGGCAATGATAAAGTATGGCAGTTGGTGGAACTGAAGAACATCCAACTGGCAAAAGGAACCAATAGATTGCGGGTGGCATTTGTGCAGGGGGGATGCCATTTCAGTGGGATCACTTTTGTGAAGCAATAGCAGATGTTGTCTTTTTCAGGATTATCCTGAAAAAGACAACACTCGCGTACTTTTGACGTACCCCTAAATTTTGTAACCCAGGCAACAAGCTGCAAATTTACTCCACTAGATAAAAATATTCCGCGTTGATCCATGACCCTTATTTGTTCACCTTTTTTCAATTCTACATTCCATGAAAGAAAAACTATTTACCATTAGCATCGGTTCCTTCCTGTTAATGGCTACCATTATCTCCTCCTGTACAAAAGAGGCTAAGAAAACCGATTCCCTGCAACCGTTAAACGCCAAACCTGCTGCAGCTGCAGTGCAGGCCGCCGCCGCTTCCTACCAGTTGATCTGGTCAGATGAATTTGACGGCAGCAGTGTTAACACCTCCAAATGGTCTTTTGAAACCGGCCCCGGGGTTAATAACGAAAAGCAATATTACCAATCGTCCAATGCCACTGTTAGCAATGGCAACCTGGTGATTACCGCGAAAAAGCAGAGCGTGAATGGCTGGCCATATACCTCTGCGCGTATGAATACCGCCGGTCATTTTACAACCCAGTATGGCCGTATCGAAGCACGTATTAAGCTGGCCTCCGGTCAGGGCCTCTGGCCTGCTTTCTGGATGCTGGGAAATAACATTGGCTCCGTTGGATGGCCCAAATGTGGTGAAATAGATATTATGGAGCAGGTAAACACCAGCAACACCATTTACGGCACTATTCACTGGGATGCCAACGGGCATGTATCCTATGGAGGCAATACCAGCACCAGCATCACGGACTATCATGTATATGCGGTAGAGTGGGATGCCAGTTCTATCCGCTGGTACCTGGATGGCAACCAGTTTGCTACAGCCAATATTCTGAATAATGTTAACAGCACAGAAGAGTTTCATAATCAGTTTTTCATCATCCTCAATATGGCCGTGGGTGGTGATTTTCCCGGACAAACCATTGATGAAAGCAAGTTGCCCGCCAACATGTACGTAGATTATGTAAGGGTATATTCTATCACTAATGGCGGTGGTGGTACTGCGCCTATTGGCAGTACGATTACCCTGAAAGGATTTAATAATGCTTTTGTCAGCGGTGAAAACGGCACACAGGCGATGACCTGCACCCGGGCTACAGCCCAGGCTTGGGAACAGTTTGTGGTAGAAGATGCCGGTGGTGGTAAAGTAGCTCTGAAAAGCCAGGGTAAGTATGTATCGTCCGAAAACGGGTTGAATCCGATTACCTGTAGCCGCACCACCGTGGGCGACTGGGAAAAATTTGACTGGATTGTTAATACAGATGGTTCCATTTCTCTCCGGGGTAATAATGGCAAATATGTTTCCTGTGAAAACGGTACGCAGGCCATGACCTGTAATCGTGCTACTGCTTCCGGTTGGGAAGCATTCCGGTATTAATATTATTTAGGGTGATGGATCGGGCCGGCTGTGTTTACAGGCGGCCCCTTTTTATATGTATCGCCACTGGTCGGGAGCGGGGAACTGGAATTCGTTGCAATGCCAGGTTTCCTGGGTAGCCAGCACCAGATCCCCGTGAAAGAGGTCCAGGTCCATTAAGTCACCTTTATCTGCTATTTGAAGGACCTGGGGTTGGAGATTTTTATAGCAGCGCATACCTCCGAAAGCACTGTTCCCGGCGGGCCAGTAATGAGCAAAGGCACAGTCGAAACAGCATAACAGGGTTACATTGTCTGGTAGCTCCTTCTTCAGGTAAGGAAGTATGCTTTCCATAATAAATTCTCCTTTTTTGTCCGGGTAATGAAGGGTGGTATGCTCATCTATCCGGAAAGAAAGCTGGTCATACCAGGTGATTTTTCCGCTTTCGAGATGCAGCCGGAAGGACAGTGAGGCCATTTTTTCTACCTGTTGTGTCCCTATTCTTACGGGTATGGATATATCAAATATACAGTTGGTAATACATCCCAAATGATCGAGCGTGATGCCATCGCCAATATGGTCAGTTTCATTTACTAAAGAAAGCTCATCGAAATTAGCGCCAGTAAATGCGGTGTTCCGGAGCATCAGCTGCATGCATTCGCCATCGGTTTCAAAATGCGTTGTTATGCTACCAGTATTATCTGTATAGATAGTTGGAAAGACCATGTTGGCGTTTTAGGTGGTCAATATAGTCATTAACTCAAAGAAGCGAAAGTTAAAGGAGCACATAATAAGTTTACTGATTAATAAAAATGAATATATATTTGCGCCATCGTTAATATATCTGTCGTCGATGCATTTGCCAGCTCTGAAAAACCTGTACACCCTGTTATTGGTGTGTCTATTACTTCCTGTTGTCCTGAAAGCACAGGAGGGAATGCCTGCAACAGTGCGCCCCTGTGGCACAGATGCCTTACAGGAATTATGGAGGAAAGATGCGTCTTTCCTGGCGCGCGAACGGGCCATTAATAAGGCCATCTTACAAAAACAATATATCCGCGTACCGGGAGCAGCTGTAAAGCCCCCTGGACTCGTGATACTGCCGGTGGTATTTCATATTATCAATGAAGACCCGACCGCATATCCGGACGCCGCTGTACTGGCGGCCCTGAAGGAACTAAACGATGCTTATGCCGCAACCGGTGCATTTACCGGCGCCCGCACCGACACAAAAATTCAGTTTTGCCTGGCTAAAACAGCACCTGACGGTGGTAAAACCACCGGTATTGTACGTACCCATTCCTATTTATCGGATTTTGATAATGAAATGGAAGGAGGGGACCTTACAGCCCTCGGCAGATGGGACCCTGCGCGGTATGTGAATATATGGGTAGTAACGGATATTAAGTCGGAATACATGCAGAGTTTCGACTGTGGCAACTGGACCCGGCTGAAGATGGGCGGTTATGCCAGCGCCGGTGGTGACATTGTGGTGGCAGGACTTGGTGTAGGCGTACTGGCGCATGAAATGGGACATTACCTTAGTCTGGCACATACTTTTGCGAACTTAGATTGTAAAAATAATGACTGTCTCACGGATGGCGACATGGTATGTGATACCCCACCTGAAAAAACAATTACAGGCGGCTATGCCTGCGGAGTACCACAAAATTCCTGTAGCACAGATACCTTATCCGGATTTACCGTAGACGTACCGGATCTCCCGGATAACTTTATGGATTACGGGCAGGGCATTGGTTGTATCCTTTCCTTTACAGCCGGTCAGGCGGCACGTATGCACAGCTTTATTGATGTGGCATTGCCTGGTATGTTAGCCAGTACAGTATGTAATGAACCCTGCGCCGAAAATATAGTTGCGGCTTTTACCCGGGATATCGATTATCCTGTAGTAGGCAACGTGGTGACGTTTACCAGCAGCGGTACCGGCGGAAATGCTTACCAATGGCTGGTAGATGGTGTTCCCAGCGGTACTGGGGCCACTATGCAGCTGACCGTTACCCAGAAAAAAAATTACGAGATCATTCTCCGTGTAACCAATACCGTGAGTGGCTGTTCCGCTACCTCCAATGATGTGATATCTGTTAGTTGTGGCGTAGTAGCCCGCTTCTGGCCCAGCAAAAGAAAAATTGCGTCTAAAGATGGCATTGAACTGGATAGTGTATATTTTAATAACCGTTCCCGTAACGCCACCAGTTGGAGTTGGCTCATGAGCAATGACAAGGGAATGGTGGAGCAGGTAGTCAGCACAGATGAACAACTGAAATATGTGTTCAAGATACCCGCTAACTATCATGTTCGTTTAGCCGCTACCGATGGTGTTTGCTTTGATACTTCCAACGCAGTACAAATTATTGTAGATGATCCTACAGCAGATGGTGCGGTGTATGTGACCAAAATAGAATGTTACCAGCAAACCAAAGTGCGTGTAACGTTATATTTCCACAACTTCGGTTATCAAACCATTCCTAAAAACACCCCCGTATCTTTTTATGACGGTGATCCCCGTAAGCCGGGTACGCAAAAGTTAGGCACCTGGCCCTTACCGGAGGAAATCAAAGGTAAATGCTCTACCACGCTGTTATCTACTATTGTAGATGCGGGTCGTGCCGGTATAGATAGCCTGGGGGTAGTGTTGAATGATGATGGTTCTACACTGCCACTGGCGCTTCCGAATACTTCTTTAGTGGAAACTAATTATGGAAATAATATCAGCATCAAACACGGCTTTAAATTTAAGGTAGCGTTGGATCCGGCAGACTATACGCTTACACCGGAACAACAGGTGGTGCTGAAACCTGAAGGAACCAATGGTACCGTGCAAAGTGCTATATGGACAGGTAATTATCTTAGCTGTACGAACTGTGTGGATGCTACTTTTACCGCGCCATACAGAAAGGATACGGTTACCACTGTGAAGGTGATGGCGTATACACAAAATGCCTGCTACGATAGCACTACCGCTACATTGCATATACCGGTAGTGGATGATTATACTGTAGCAATGAAAAATGTAGATTGTGCCAAAGGCGATAGTTTACATGTAGACTTCTCCCTATGTAATTTATATACCAAAGGAAATATTCCTGCTCAGTTGCCTGTAGCGTTTTATGACCGGTCTCCTGCTGATCCTGCAGCGGTATTGCTGGGAAATGGATTTTTGACACCATTACAGAGCACCGGGGCCTGTGCGGATTACGGCAATTATATTAAGCAAAGCACTACCGGTAATGTGTATGCCATTGTGAACAAGGACCGCACCATACATCCGCCTGAAACGGGTTTGAATGAATCAGATCCTGGTAATAACACCACGCGCTGGCAATATAAAGCACCTGTTGTTGCAGTGTTTCCACAGGATACCATCGTGTTCAGGAAAGCAGATTTTCCACTGTATTATAAGGTGACGGACTTTATACCTAAAGATATTTTATGGCAGAACGATAACGCCTACACGCTGAGCTGCTATTCCTGTGCAGCGCCACAGGCAACCATGAAAGACAGTGCCTTTGTGGGCGTACAGCTTACGAATAAGTATGGTTGCATCATAAAAGATCAGCAGTATGTAAGGATCTTTCCGCCTGATTTCAGCATTGACCTGTTGAAAACTGAGTGCTACGATAATGATCATATCCTGGTGACATTCAAGGTCTGCACAGCCAATGGTTATGATAGTATTCATGCGGGGGTGCCGGTATCTTTTTACAATGGTGATCCATCCAATGAGCAAACCAAAGTATTATCCCCTTTATTTTATACACCCGTTACAGATGGCGTGTGCCGTAATTTCACTACCGTGCTTTCTGCTCCGGGCAGCAATGAGATAGCAGCCATCGTAAACAGGCGAACGAATTTTGTGATGGATGAAACGAATTATACCAATAACCAGGCAAACAGGGCGTATACTCCTTTTACTGTTAGTCTGAATCCTTCACTGATAGAATTGCCCAGACCGGCAGCGGTGAATCTGCATGCGCTTGTAGATGGTGGTCCTGCAGTGTCTTATGCGTGGACGCCGGTCAGCGGCTTGTCGTGTACTACCTGTGCCTGGCCGCTTGCCAATGCAACGTCATCTATGCGATATACTGTTACGACTACTAACCAGTATTATTGTACGGATACGGCATCCGTGTATATTAAAACCTCCACCAGTTTCGGCATAACGATGCCGAATGCGTTTACACCGAATGGTGATGGACAAAACGATTGGTTCTATGTGATTGGCAGTTGGGATATCAAGCAGTTGAAAGATTTTAATATTTACAACCGTTTAGGGAATAAAGTATTTGAAGCGCATAATACGCCTGCCAATGACAGAAGTTATGGATGGGATGGATATGTGAGAGGACAGCCGGCGCCGATGGGTACCTATGTTTATTTCGCTACGGTGGAGTTCCTGGATGGCAGTACACAACTGGTGAAGGGAGCGGTGACACTGATCCGGTAGGTTAGCTGTTCCACAACACTTTACCATTGTTAACGTATGGACGTTATGTTAAAGGAATCAAAAATTGTATCTTCAAATGAACTCACTCATTCTTTTAACATGTCTGTATTAAGAACACCGCTTTTGTTTTTCGCAGTACTATTGTTGCCGCTGGTTGGCCGGGCACAGGTAAAGCTGCAAACTGTGGCGCCTGAGGTAACCGGGGCCGGCCTGAGTACTGTTCATTCGCCACACCTCGCAGTGACGCCAATGGAGAAAAATAATCGTCATCAGTTGTTGGTGATGATACCTGGCACTGGTGGCAGTGCGGTACATTTCAGGGCATTCGACAGTTGTTTTGCGGAGATGGGCTATTATGTGGTGACGCTGGACTATTTGAATAATGTGATTACCACAGTTTGTTCGAAGAGTGAAGACAGCACCTGTTTTGATCATTTCAGGCAGGAAATTATGTTTGGTTCACCGGTGAGTGATAAGGTGGCGGTAGACTCGGTCAACAGCCTGGTGAATCGTTTAACAAAGCTATTGCAATACCTGGCGAAGCAGGATGCGGCGTGGGGTGAGTTTGTCAGGCATGGGCAACCGCGCTGGGATAAGATCATCGCTGCCGGGCATTCGCAGGGAGCAGGGCATGCGGCTTATATGGGGAAGCAATTTAAACTGCGTGGGGTATTAATGTTTTCCGGTCCGCAGGACTACTTACAATATTTTAATGCACCTGCACACTGGCAGCGGGAAAATGGCCGTACATCAGTAAACAGGTATTATGCATTCCTGCATATACAGGATCCTTATAATTACCAGTACCAGGTGGCAGATGTTGCGCTGATTAATCATCACGCTGTAACGGATACAACGATGGTGCAGCCACAGACGCCGGTACATTCTACCCGTAGTATACTGGCAACAGATATTAATAAGTCTGATAAACACGGATCTACAGTGGGGATGGAGTTTATTCCGGTATGGAAATACATGATCAGCGGGGCTACGAAGCCGTAAGGGATCAAGTTGAGCAGTGTAAAATTTTAGTCAATCTATACAGGAAGAATGCTACCGATCTAAGGCTACCAGCAGCCCTAAAGGCTGCATCACGGATAGCGATGCTATGCTTAGCACCCGCTAAATACCTACAGAAGCAGTGCAGTAGAGGTGGACTTGATGCGGGGATGAGGTCTGGATGTGTAATAGGGATGAAATTGCATCAGTAAATGGATGGAGATCAGAAATGGCCATAGCAGGGCTACTTCCCTACCAGGCTGTAGTTGCGGAAAGAGATGTACTATTCAAAAGGAAGCAGGTATAAGGGGTTTATTCATCAAAATATCTCCAGAGGGCAAGATCGCTTTATTCCAGTTGAATGATAGCTGGATATGCGTGTGTATAGGTAAGGCCGGGAAGCAGCATCTTCCGCTTTGGGTACCTACGTTTATTAGCTTGTTTGAGTACCTGTGGTGCTGCCACTGCAATAATATCGGCGGCCATGTATTGTCTGCCGTTCGATGGGCCGTCTTTGTATAGGGCTCTTACCTGAAAAACGACTACCAGTGAACCCTGCCCGGGTACATCCAGCGAAACGTTTGTTTCCTGGAAGGTGGTATCCGGCTCTATCATGAGCGTAACCGTTTCACTACCCGCCACCTGACGTGATGTAAAATCAATACGCGTTGCGATCACCTTTACTTCCAGGGCAGTAATACCTTTATACCCGGCAATGGTTTGTGCGGGAATATTTAATATTCCGTTACTCAGAAGCCGGGGAGCCACCGAAAAAAAACGATCTACTCCGGTATGCTGATTGAAGCGGAAGCCTGTCAGGGCCGCATGATGATCGCCGGCAGCAATGAGCAGTTTGTTTAGCCGATTGATGTGGCCGCCATCACAATGGATATCCAGGTGGCCGTAGAAAGCATGCCGGATAAAAGCGCCTTTCTTGCTGGCGATGCCAAAGCGCCTGGATGCGCGGCGGGTAGCAGCCGTTTGCTGCACGTTTTCAGGCATGGAGCGCAGGAAGTAGTTGCCATTGCGCTTATACCCAATGAGAGGGCCGAGTTTTCCCGTAAAGGGAAGGATAGACATTTGTTTTGCCATGAGAGATAATTTTGATTACTATAAATATAAGATAATCCGGGGAACCAGTTTTCGGGGCAGATGGAAGATTAG